>JBDRTC010001058.1:0-3510 GCA_043824335.1 Planctomycetota bacterium
CGCGAAACCCGTACTACGGCTCGACGATGCTGAAGTGCGCCGATCGAGTCGAAGAGGTTGTGCACGAGGAGCCATCAGTAGAGGACCGGCATGAGTCGCGCCAGGACCATTCCCAATGATTAGCAAAGTCATACGTTTCTCTCTGGAGAACAAGCTGGTTGTGGCTCTGGCGGTCATTGTGGTCGTGGCCTGGGGAGTGCTGGTTCTACCGTTCGACTGGAAGTGGGTGCCGCGGGTGCTCGACCCCGTGCCGACGGACGCGATCCCCGACATCGGCGAAAACCAGCAAATCGTTTTCACCGAGTGGATGGGCCGGTCACCGCAGGACGTGGAAGACCAGATCAGCTATCCGCTGACCGTTTCGCTCTTGGGCGTGCCGGGGGTGAAGACGATCCGCAGCTCTTCGTTTTTCGGCTTCTCGACGATCTACGTCATCTTCAACGAGGACATTGAGTTCTACTGGTCGCGAACACGCGTGCTGGAAAAGCTCAACAGCCTGCCCGCCGGCACGTTGCCCGAAGGCGTGCAGCCAACCCTCGGGCCCGATTCGACGCCGCTGGGGCAGATCTATTGGTATACGTTGGAGGGCCGCGACCCTGACGGACAGGCAGCCGGCGGCTGGGACCTGAACGAACTGCGCACCATCCAGGACTGGTATGTGCGGTACTACTTGTTGGGCGCGGAGGGGATCAGCGAAGTCGCGTCGGTTGGCGGCTTTGTACAGGAATACCAGATTGACGTGGATCCGGACGCCATGCGGGCCGCACGCGTCAGTCTCGCCGACATCTTCATGGCTGTCAAGAAGTCGAACATCGACGTGGGTGCACGCAGCATCGAAATCAACAAAGTCGAATACCTCATCCGAGGCCTGGGCTTTGTCGAGGATGCCCAAGATCTCGAATACAGCGTGGTCGCGGTCAATGACAACGTGCCAATCTACATCAAGGACGTGGCCAAAGTCACGTTGGGACCCGGATTACGCCGTGGCGCTTTGGATAAGGGCGGCGCGGAGGCGGTCGGTGGCGTGGTCGTTGTGCGTTACGGGTTTAACCCACTGGAAGCGATCAAGAACGTCAAGAAGAAGATCGATGAATTCGCGCCGGGGCTGCCGACCAAGGCGGTTGTCGACTATCGGAAGGTCACGCGCGACGAAGTCGCAGCCTACGCCGAAGCAAATGACTTCGATGCCTACACGAACGTCGAGTTGAACCACGACGACTGGGTCAAGCACCTGCGCTCGACTCCGCGCGATCAGTGGCCCAGGTGGGTTACGACCAGCCAGGTCACCGTCGTGCCGTTCTACGACCGTACCGGGTTGATTTACGAAACGCTGGGCACATTGAATACTGCGCTGGTCGAGGAGATTCTGGTCACGATCATCGTCATTCTGGTGATGGTCATGCACCTGCGCAGCTCGATCCTGATCAGCGCGCTATTGCCGCTGGCGGTGCTGATGTGCTTCATCGCGATGAAGACTTTTGGGGTCGACGCCAACATCGTGGCGCTCTCCGGTATCGCCATCGCCATCGGCACCATGGTCGACATGGGCATCATCCTCTCCGAAAACATCCTAAAACACCTGGACGAGGCGGACCCGGGCGAGAATCGATTGGAGGTCGTGCACCGGGCGTCGAGCGAAGTGGGCGGGGCGGTGCTGACGGCCGTGTCGACCACGATCGTCAGTTTCCTGCCCGTGTTCACGATGATCGGCGCGGAAGGCAAGCTGTTCAAGCCGTTGGCGTTTACCAAGACCTTCGCGTTGGCCGCATCGGTGATCGTGGCGCTAACGATCATCCCGCCGGTCGCTCACATGCTATTCACGGCGCGCGTGAGAACTCGCGTGCTCAAGCAGATTCTGTATGTCGGGCTGATCCTGGCAGGGATTGCGATCGGCCTCTGGCTCGCATGGTGGGCTGGCGCCATCCTTGCCGCCTTGGGGGCATACAAGTTGGCAGAAGAGTCGCTCCCCTCGCGGTTCGAACGGTGGCAGGGAACAATGCACACCGGTGGCATACTGTTGGCCAACGGCGCGGCCGTGCTGCTGGTCGGCACGTTGTTGACCGAACACTGGCTCCCGTTGGGACCGGAGAAGGGCCTGTTTAGGAACCTGGTCTTTGTGGCGGCCTTGATTGGCGGGCTGCTGGCCTTCTTTAAGGTCTTCCAGCGATATCTGTACGAGCCGACGTTGTGGTGGTGTCTGAACCACAAAGCGCTCTTTCTGACGATACCGGCCGTGATCCTCCTGCTCGGTCTGGGAGCCTGGCTGGGACCGGCCGTCATCTTCGGACCCGTTCCGCAGGAGTACGAAGCCCAATCACTGGCAGACGATGAACTTGCAGAGCTTTCCGCAGTGGATGGCTTCAAGTACGAGTTGGCGGGGCTGCGATCGAAGTCCTGGGAGAACGAAATCGCCAATCGCCCGTTTGGGACCAGGCTCAAATGGACCTTGGCCCAGGGCTGGGAGGGGTTTGGCAAGGAGTTCATGCCGCGGCTGGACGAAGGCTCGTACTTGTACATGCCTACCACGATGCCGCACGCCTCGATCGGGGAAGCGATGGACGTTTTGTCGCTCCAGGGCCGGCGGATCAATTCGATTCCCGAAGTGGAGCTTGCCGTGGGCAAGATCGGCCGCGTGCGCAGCCCGTTGGACCCGGCGCCGGTCTCCATGATCGAGACGGTCATCAATTACCGGTCGGAGTACATCGTCGAGAGAGACGGCCATCGCATCAAGTTCCGCTTTGACCCGGATGAGGTTGACTGGCTCCAGGATGCAGAGGGGAATCTCTTGCCGGCCGGCGACGAGCAGCCGTACCAGGTCCAAGGCAAGTTCGCAAGAGACGCCAGCGGGCGGTTGATAGAAGATCCCGGCGGTGTCCCGTTCCGCCAGTGGCGGCCGCCGCTTGACCCGAAGCTCAATTCGGGGCGCAAGGCCTGGCCGGGGATCCGGAAGCCGGACGACATCTGGCATGAGATCGTTGAAGCCGCTCAGGTGCCCGGTACGACTTCCGCCCCGCGGCTGCAGCCGATCGCGGCCCGCATCGTCATGCTGCAAAGCGGCATGCGCGCGCCGATGGGCGTCAAAGTGAAAGGCCCGGACCTGGACACGATTGAGAAGGTGGCGTTAGAGATCGAGACCTACCTGAAACAGGTCCCCAGCGTCGAGGCATCGGCGGTGATCGCCGATCGCGTCGTCGGTAAACCCTACCTGGAGATCGGCTTCAAACGGGAGCAGATTGCCCGCTATGGATTGACTATTCGTGACGTTCAGGACGTTGTCGAGGTGGCCATCGGGGGCCGGGCAGTTACAACAACCGTGGAGGGACGCGAGCGATTCCCGGTGCGTGTTCGCTACATGCGCGAGCTGCGCAACGAGATCGAAACCATGAAGAAGATCCTTGTCCCGACCAAGGGCGGATCGCAGATTCCGTTGACTCAGGTGGCCGACATCACGTACGGCCGCGGCCCCCAGGTGGTCAAGAGCGAAGACACGATTCTGACCGCCTATGTGTT
>JBDRTC010001059.1:0-2641 GCA_043824335.1 Planctomycetota bacterium
ATCGAGTATGACCGGCGGGTAGGGCTTCTGCAAGAGTCCCCCGAAAACGGCATCTCCGGAGGCTTTTGACCCTGCGCGAGAGGTGCGGTAAGATCATTGCCGCGACGAGCTTTCCCCTAGAGACAGGATTCGGCGGCAAGCACATGGACCGAACCCCGACGGACACACCGGGCCGGCCGGAGCGAATCGGCACAGTGACGATCCCCAAGCCCACCGGTGTGTTTGCCGGGCCCTGGTCGGTGCGGAAGCTCGTGAGCTTGATGGCCGTGTTTGGCCCGGCGGCGATTGTGGCCTCGATGGCGATCGGCGCGGGCGAGACAATCGTCGTGGTGCGGGCCGGATCGTGGGCGGGGTACGATCTGCTTTGGCTGGTGCTTTTAAGCTGCGTCGTCAAGGCCGTGTTTCTGATCTATCTCCTCGGACGCTACACGGCCGTGAGCGGCGAGCACATCGGCCATCGCCTGGTGCGTCTCCCCGGACCGCGAGGCTGGTTTCTCCTCACCATCGTCGGGCTGGAGATGCTGATCGCTCCGCTGGTTTGGGCGGCGATCGCCAAGCCCTGCGGCGACCTGTTTCATTTCCTGCTGGGCGGCGTGCTTTCGAAGTCGGTGCCGGAGCCGGTTTGGGAAAACCTGTTGACCATGGGGTTCGTCGCCCTCGCCTGCGGGCTGGGCATGGTGATGTCGTTTCGCCGGCTGGAGAAGCAGCAGATCGCCATCTGCGGCGTGCTGGTGGGCGGCACGATCCTGGGCACGCTGATGATCCGTCCCGACTTCTGGCAGGCGTTTGTGGGAAGCATTAGCGTGGGGTATATGCCCCGATCATTTCCGGAGTGGACGCCCGACGACGCCCGGCAAAACCCCCTCTTGACCATGGCGACGACCTTCAGCTACGTGGGCGGGACGATCATGGGGTACATCGTCTATGCCAACTGGGTGAGTCTGCACGGTTGGGGGCTGACCGGGCACGAGAAGATCGCCTCGATCCGCGAGCACGCCTTCACGCACGACGAGATCGACTACCTGCCCGACGACCCCGAGCAGGTCAAACGCCTGCGGAACCTGATCACGCCCATGCGGTGGGACGTGGGCATGGGCGCCGTCGTGCTGTTCATCGTGACGGGCGCGTTCATGATGTCGGGGGCGGCCGTGCTCTATCCCATGCTGGCCGACGGAAGGATCGAGGCGGGCTTCGAGGGGTGGAGCCTCCTCACCGAACAGGTGCACGTTTGGGCGAACGTCCACGAGTACCTGGTCGTTGTCTACTATATCTGCGTGATTGCCGCCCTCTGGGGCACGCTTCAAGCGCTCCCGGAAGCCTACGCCCGCGTGACGCAGGAGTTCTTCCAGGCCGTGTGGCCGAATCGCGAGTGGGACTTCAACAAGATCCGCGCGGCGATCTGCGTCTATCTCTTCGTGTTCACGACGGCCGTGGTGTGGACGGGCGCCTCGTTCGACCTCCTCATCCAAATCGCCGGCTTCCTGGTGAGCACCCTGGCGCTCTCCGCGGTCATGTTCGCCGCGCTGTACCTCAATTTCAAGCTCCCGCCCGCCTACCGCACGCGGCTTCCGGTGCTCATCGGCGGCGTGATTTCGGCGGTTGTTCTCTCGGTCTTCGCGGCCATCAGCGGGTGGGGGCTGACCGTGAAACTGGCCGCGTCGTGGCTCGGCGGCGGATAGGGATCGGGCGAGCTAAACCTTCTTCTCCCCCTGTGACGCGGGTGTTATCCCCAACACTTACGTGTGAGCACTTACCATTTCCCCGTCCAACAAAGGAAATCATCGTAATTCTTTTGTAAGAAAGGACTTGCGGCACGTCGGCAGCCGTCAGCCTGGACAGTTGGACGCCCCGATTCGGCCTGTTTTCAGACCCATTTCATCGGCGCAACTTCTTTGATGTTAACATCTTGGAAGCCGGCCGCAAGGCGATTTCTTGGCCGCGCCCGGGTTGGCGCTTTTTTTCGGCCGCTCACTCCACCGTGACGCTCTTGGCCAGGTTGCGGGGTTTGTCGACGTCGCAGCCGCGCAACACGGCGATGTGGTAGGCCAGAAGCTGCAGGGGGATGACGGAGACGATCGGCTGCAAGAAGTCCTCGCACGCGGGCACGGCGATCACGTCGTCGGCCACCTCGGCCGCCTGGGTGTCGCCTTCGGAGACGACGGCGATCACGGGGCCGCCCCGGGCCTTGATCTCCTGGAGGTTGGCCATCACCTTGTCGTACACCGCGTCGCGCGGCATGAGGAACACGCTCGGGGTCCGCTCGTCCACGAGCGCGATCGGGCCGTGCTTCATCTCGGCGGCCGGATAGCCCTCGGCGTGGATGTAGCTGATCTCCTTGAGCTTGAGCGCCCCTTCCAACGCCGCGGGGAAATGAAACTGCCGGCCCAGGTAGAGGAAATTGGTGCAGTCGGCGTATTTCTCGGCGATGCGGCGCACGTGGTCGCTGGTGGCCAGCGCCCCGCGCACTCTCTCGGGCAATTCCTTCAGTTGGCCGATGATCCGCGCGCCGTCGTCAAAGCTCAGGTGACGCAACCGGCCGAAGTAAAGGGCCAGCATGGCCAGCACGGTGCACTGGCTGGTGAAGGCCTTGGTCGAGGCCACGCCGATCTCCGGGCCGGCGTGGAGATAGATCCCGCCGTCG
>JBDRTC010001060.1:0-17304 GCA_043824335.1 Planctomycetota bacterium
GTTTTCTCCTGGCGAAAGCGGTACTGCATCAGGTAGGCGTCTTCGGGTGTGTCTTCGTAGAAATCCCGCAGCACCGAGACGGCGCGAAACCCGCTGGTCCGGAAGAAGAGTTGGGCCGGCAAGTTGGTTTCGCGAACTTCCAGGGTGATTCGGGTGCGGCGTTGGGCCGACAGCTTGCCGACCAGCTTCGCCGCCATCTGCGAGCCCACGCCCCGACGCCGCCACTTGGCGGCCGTGGCAAGATTGAGAACCTGGATCCGGTTCTTGGCAAGCTCGTA
Organism: Planctomycetota bacterium; assembly: GCA_043824335.1. Lineage (GTDB taxonomy): Bacteria > Planctomycetota > Planctomycetia > Pirellulales > Thermoguttaceae > JBDRTC01. The sequence continues at coordinate 279 of JBDRTC010001060.1, forward strand.
AATCATGAACCCCACGATCCGGTCGTCGTATTCGGCGACCATGCCGATGCAGTTGCGCCCTCGCAGGCAGCGGATAAAATCCTCTTCCAGCCAGGGGAACTCGAAGCTCTCGGCCTCGATGGCCAGGACTTCAGGCATGTCGCGGCGAATCATCCAGCGGATGTGGACTCGCACCTGCTGTTTTTGGTCGGAACTCATGCTGGCCTCCCTCCTTGTCGGCCCATCACGAACCCCCTCAAGGTCGTGATCCGCACATTCCACGACGCCTCGCAAGCTCCGGCCAGTCCGCCTGGAATCCACTCCGTGAATCCAGGGAGGCCGACCCCCGCGGGGCGAGCGATACACTAACAAAAGACGCCCGATTCGCCAATACGAACTATTTCAGTTTTCGGTCCCCCGTCTGCCGCCCCAGGCTGGCAGATGTTCACTGAAAGCAGCGGGGAAGCCAATCCGGAACCTACCGCGTCAGTCTATTTATCGGCCTCAAGACGACGAGAATTGGCGGAATCTGGGCGGAACTGTGCGGTTTTCGGAGGCCACGGGCGACAACTCAACCCGCCGCACCGCCTATCGCAGATCATTCGTATGCCGCCTGGGTAGCACAGGCATCTTGCCTGTGTTGCCCAGCCACAGGCTGGAAGCCTGTGCTACGACCTTCGTGAATTGTAGGGGCTATCGCGGACTTAGGCTCAACGAGACGATGGCCGAACCGGACGGGCGCGAGCGTCTCCATCCGGACCGGAGCGAGGCTGCCAGGCTCACCAGCACGATCCCCCAACCGAGGGCACTGGGCCACAGCCACAGCCACCACGCCAGGCCCGCGACCACGCCCACCAGGCAGGGCCAACGGTACAGCAACGCAGCAGGCACCCCCAGGCGAATGGCCAAAAGCGCCAGCAGCATCGCCCCCGCCATGCCGGCGGCGCCGACCACACGTCGGGCGAGAAGGTCGGGCTCATGGCGACGGTAGCGCAACGTGAGTGAGTCGGAGCCTGCCCCGGCCACGCAGCAGGTGGTCGGGTGCGAGCGATCGAGCGTCCACGGCCAGATTTCGCCGGGACCATCGGCCACCGGAGCCGCTTCCCCCGCGGCCGGTGCCACGGATTGGAGTTGCGCCTCGATGATCCCGGCCGAATCCGTCTGGCCGGCCTGCGTCAACTGGCGGAGAAGCTCCCTCGACGAGGCGGCGTACTGACGCACCCACACACGCTCCAGGGGCCCCCTTTCCGCCGGATCGTCGCCCGCCGCCGCCGGGCCGGCGGCCCGGTTGAGCAGTGCCTCGGCGCTCTCACGACGGGCCAGGGCCAAATCGAGCGGGGTGGAGGTTCTCATGCCTTCCGGGATGCCCAACTCGTAGCAGAGAGGGCCGGACACCGTCCACAACGTCTGCCGGACCGCAAATTCCTCCAAGCTCGGGGCTTCGAATCGGATCAGGCCGTTGGGATCGGGCTCAGGCGCGCTGCCGGTGAATACGATCTCCATCCGTTGGGGAACCAGGTCCGCCCGCAAAGGCACTCGCCACCGCTGGTCGCCGGCCGGGACCGGTGCGCAAGCCACGCCGGCCACGGTGACCTGCACCAATTTCCAGCCGGCCGGCAGCCGGAGCACGCACTCGGAGGCGCGCGCCGATTCCAGATCGAACGTGGCCACGCCGTGGCACGTGGCGTCGGCCAGCCATGCGAGGCGGAGGTCGAGCAAATGGACCTCCGCGTCCTCCTCAGGCGCCTGGAGGACAGCCTGAAACGGCGTTTCGTCTACCCTGTACACGACAAACGCTTCGGGGGCCACCGGCAGTGCGGCAAAGTCCTCGGGCAACTTGGTTTCGCTGAGACCGGAAGTCTCCCAGCCGACCGGACGGAGCCCCGATTGCGTGGGCAGAACCAGGAGGTGCTTCTCGAACTCGGCCCCGTCGAGCACGACCTCGGGGACGCTCACCTGCCCGCCCGGGGGTATCGCCAACGGGCACGAAACGGTCAACCGGTATTCCCCGGTGATGGCTGCTGAAGCGGGTTGGATGAGCAACCGGCGCCCGGCGGCAGTCTCCTCCTCCTTCCAGACGCCCGGCGGCGGGTCGATCTTGTAAGGACCGCTGCACGTGGGGGGCAGGACGACGTGGAGTTCGTCGAGCACACCGCCGTCAACGCTGATCCGAAACTGAAACTCCGCTTCCCAAAGGTCTTCGTCGGATCGCAGCGAGGTAATCTGCTCGGCGCGAATCTTCGGCCGGTTCGGCGAGAGCGTCAGCGTGGCCTTGGCCGGCCCGGTGCCGTCTGCGTCGAAGCGTCCGACGAGGCGGCCCAGGGCGGCTCGGCTTTCGTCGGCCAGAGGCGGCTCGGCCTCGGCCAACCCGGCGAGATTGCTCACGTGGACCTGCACCTCCGGTTCGCGGAAGACTTGAATCACCGAGGACTGCGACTCCGCCCCCTCGACATCCACCGTCGGCAGCGGCAGCTTCCCGCGAGCGGGAGTCGGCAAGTGAGCCCGCAGCGACAACGCCTGTTCGCCGGAGACCGCTCTGGTGAGAAAGAGGGTGATCGTTCCGTCGGCGGCCTGGCTCCAGCGGTAGACGCGATCGACGTCTCCTTGGTGAAGAGAAACACTTTCGATTTCCAGCTCAGGGGGCGCCAACAGCCGATACTGAAAACGGTAGCCGGGCGTGGTGTTCAGCCGGGCATCGAAATGGACTTGAGCTTCTTTTGGAGTGAAGCCCAAGGCCAACGACTGATCGACCATCGTGTGCGGTTCGCGGGGCTGGGTGGCCATGCTCCAGGACGGTTCGCCGGAGGGCAGATTGTAGGCCGAGCGCGGCAGGACCGGCGCGTCGCCCCAGGCCTCCTTGAATTCCGGCACACCGACGTTCTCCAACAACCCTGCCGCCGCTTCCTCGGCTTCCAGAGACGGATCAACCCAAACGGCCATCCAACGCTTCGTTCGGTGGGCGCCGAGCACTTCTACGTGGGGCAGCCGGAGGTTGCCAATGCCCGAGGCCTCGGAAAGGAGAAAACTCGCTTCGAGGATTCCCTGGTCGGCGAGCGGCTCGGAGAAGACCAGCCGGATCGACTGAACGGGGCCGGCCGTGACGTGGACCTGCGCCCCCTCGACCGGACGGAGCCGAAGCCGCGGGTCCGCCGCCAGATGAAGCTCGCGGACGCCGCCCTCCACGCCGCTGAGCCGGAAGCGGGCGTCCAGAACCACCGATCCGGGCTTGACTTTCAGCCAGAGGAGTTCCTCAACGTCCGGCACGCGCCCGGCAGGGCCTCTTTGCCAAGACCCCCCGCCCTGCTGCCAGCGGACCGAGAGCTTATCGGTGGGCCCAAGCTCAGCTTCCAGCCGTGGCGGGTCGGCCTCGCGATCCTGCCTGATCGATCCGGCGGCCGAGGGAACGTCGATGACGGGGGCGTCGGCCGGAAGGGTCAACTCCAATCGCGAAGTGGCCAGCCGGGGAATAGTCAAATCAAACCCGGAGGACGTGTCTTCAGCGTGCAGGCTCGGCGTTAGAGTGAGGCTCAGCAGGTGCTGCCCCGGCTCGGCCACGTTCAGTAGCAGGGCGCCCTGCTGCCATTCGGGTTGGGCCGGACGACCGTCGAGGAGGGCCCCGTCGGCCAACCGATTGGGCCCTTCCCCGCCGAAAGGGATCCGGACCGATGCCGAGGAGCCGAGCACTTCGACCTCGAACGTTGCCTTGAACTCTCCCAACACAAGCCGTTCGGGAGCGGGCTGCCACACGAGTGTGCCGCGGTAAGTTGCCCCCCGAACGAGCCATCCTTGTGAGGCCTCGGTCGCTCCGCCCGCCAAGCGGTCCAACTCCTTGAACAGCGCCTCGGGAACCTGGTACGTATCGCCCGTGGGCTGCCTGTTTTCGTCGACCGGTATGAGGACACCGCGATTGGGCAACCAGGCCGTTCTTGGGGAAGAAGGTTTGGATTCCGGCTCGCCGCCGCGGGCGGCAACCGATAGTGCGACGAGCGTGGCGGCCACGAAGACGAGGATGACGACCTGCATCGTCGCCCTGCGCCGTGCCGCGGCGATGGACCTGCGGGCGGAACGAGTTGCCGAATCGCCTCGTTCTCGTTCGGGGAGGATCAACCGCAACCCCAAAACAAACGCCGTTCCCAACAGCGCGCCGGAGGCGGCCTGCGCATAAACTTCGGGAAGCAAGAAGGCGGCGATGCCGAAAACCCCGAGTGCGATCGTCAGCACGGCAGGACGATGAACCGACTTCCACCAGGCCAATCCGATCACGGCCAGAAAAGCAGCCCAGCGGAAAGTCGCGATCGCGTCGCGGCGGGCCACCAACAATCGGCCGGGCAATTGGCTGGAGACCTCCAACCGGTAGGCGGTCCATCCGCGGGTGTCCGCAGGTTGAAAGCCCCCAGAGCGCGAGAAGGCCCAGGGCATGCCGGGCTCGGCCGGCTGTTCTTGCCAGACGTAAACCGGCACGAAGGAGGCGTCGGTCCTTCCGCCAGCCGCACGGCCAACATGGTCAAAGAGTGGCCCGGGCCGTATCGACCAGAGCGTCTGATTCTCCAGCGGAGTGAGCTTCTCGTGGTCCACCGGCGTTAACTGGGCGTGATCGAGCGCCGCGTTTTCGGCACTGGTAATCACGGCTGCCTTGGGGTGGACCAATAGCGCCAGATGCCCGCGATTGAGCAAAACGGCGCCGAGATCGCGGTGCGTCCCGCCCTCGGGCAGGTGAACCGCGGTGCGAGGCGTCAGGCCCAACCGGCCCAAAGCGTGCCGGTCGACCAGGAGCTGGAGTTCCGGTTGGTCGTTCATCGTGTCGGCCAGCAGCGTCTCGATCGACGTGTCGGCCAGGAGTCTCCCCCAATCCAAGCCTTCGCCCGATGGGGCCGGCCGGTCTTGCCGGGCCCTTGCTCCGAGCTGTCGCACCAGCGCGCCGGCCTTCTCTTGGGCCGATCGCGAGTCGGGTTCCCCGCGGATCACGCGGGACCAATCGCCCACGGCCACCGGATCGAATGGACGACGATCGGCCTCTCGGCCCAAGGGACCAAACAACCGTTGCGTCCAACTGACGGGCGCGGAGCAGTGCGGAGAAGAGCGGAGGTCCGGGGCGTGGGCCTCGTAACCGGGCGGCAGCCAGGCCGTCCAGTGACGCACCAGCACCGGGACATCGATTTCGGGCCACGAAGGAGCGATGGAGTCGACCGTGCCCAGCGGTTCCCCGGCGGTTTCAAAACCAACCGAGACCACCGGGAATCTCGCTCCCGGTGGCAGGTCTACGGCCAGCACTCGGTCGGCCCCGTCTTCCGCGGGCCGCCGCGCGACTTGCTCGCCGTCCACCCAGACCCCGCGCACGTCTCGACGCGTGGCTTCCGGGGGCAACGTCAGCCGCAGTTGTTTCGCTCCGGTGCTTTCCGTCCGACAAGTGAGCAGGTGCCGTCCTCTGCCCGACACCTCGTATCGCGACTCGAGCCGGCAACTCCAGACCCAGGCCGAAGGCACGCCGGTCTCGGCTTCCAGGCGCGTGATACCCAGCACAACCTCGGGCGTGGGGGCCGTGGCGGCGACCGGGTCGTAGCGCAAGGCGGCCCGGGCCGTGCTGTACTGGCCGGCGGGGACCGTTTCGGCGGAGATCGGCTCGAGACGGCGGTTCTCGATCCGCACCGCCGCCGAACCGACCGAACGAACCACCACGGTTGCACGCTGTGTCGCGGCCTCCGGCAGCGACGCCAGGCCGACGACCGCGCGTTCCGGGAGTTCCGTGGTTCGCGTGGCACGGATCTCAAAGGGGGCGCTCCTTGGGCGGCGGAGCCTGATTTCCCACGTTTCGCCGCCGGCCGCGGGGACCGACTCGGCCTGGTTGGCGGGGGGCAATCTCCGAGCCGTCCAGTGATTCTCCTCCTCGTTGCCAAGTGTCCAACGCAACCGGGATTCCCGAGTTTTGGAGAATTCGGAGAATTTGGAGAAGCGGACAAGCACACGTTCCACCCGGCGAGTGGCCTCGGGAACGCAGGTCAGCCGATACGACTCGATCAAGGAGCCGTCGGAGACGGTCGCCTCGACCTGAATCGTTGCCGAATACTTGGGTTTCCGGGTTACCAGCGACACGCGCAGCCCGGTGGCGCCGGGGTCGCTTTCAAACAGGAGGTCGCGCGGCGGCTCGGCAAAGAGCGACAACGCGGCCGCGTCGAGAGCTTTTAGAGAAGACGGATCGGCCCGGGTGAGCGTCTCGGTTCCGGTCAGCTTGAGTTCGTAGGGTTCTCTCGCCCGCAGCGAAATCAGGCGTCTTCCCTCTCTTGCCCCGCGAAAACGGAGCGGAACGAGATCCTCGATCCGCAGGGTCCGCCCCAGTGGCGACCCGAGCCGTCGCACGGCGATCGAGAGCCGCACCGGCGCAGTTTCTTCAAGGCGCTGGGGCAGCGGTCTTGCCAACTGGACGGTCAGCTTCGACGTCGCACCTTCTTGCTCAACGTTCCAGTCCGCGAGGACCTCGCGCGGCAGGGCTTCCACCGAATCGATCGCCCATTGCCGTGCGACGTCCGCTTCGAGCAGGAACTGCCTTGACAAAGAGCCTACGGTCACGGAGACATCGGCCGCGATGCGGCCGGTCACCTCCCCGCCGCCCAACTCGATGAGGGTGCCGCTGTCGAGATGCACTGCGGCGTCGGGCCGGGCGAGCACAACCTGAACGCCGGCCTCCGGCCCAAAATACTGTACGTCGATCTTCTCGCCCAGTTTTGGAGCCGGAAGGGGGTCGATCTTCAAGGATTGCCGCCCCTCGATCGGCGTCAGTTGCTCCAACCGCAAAGGAACCGGTACCAAGAGGGTGGCTTCTCCTTCTTTCCAGAACACGCCTTCCGGCCGAATCGCGGGTAGCCGCCAACGGCTGTCGGTCTGGATCGCGGCCATCGCGTGCACGCGCACGACCCTCCCCGTGCCTTCGACCGGCTCGGGAAACTCCAACACCGCCCGGGTGTCTTTGGAAAGGCGGCTGCCCGGAGTCGGCGAAATGACGGTCCAGGGCAGGGGCGTGTCGCCGTGACGTGCTCGGACGTAAAAGGCTTCCACGATTTGCAGGCCGGGGTCCAGGGCCACGGTGATTTGCCGCAGGGGCTCGCCGTACACGTCGAGTTGGAGCTGGGTCCGCACCTCCACCCCTTTGAGCGAAAAGTCGTACACCGTGGATTGCCGGGCTCGGGTCGCCGGCAATCGCTGGTGCTGATCCTCCGCCGGCACTACTCGAAACGCGAAGCGAGGGTGGGCGCCGACCTCGATCCTCCACCGCCGGCCCCCTTCCTGTGGAGATGGCTCCTCGACAACGATTCCATTTTCAGTCTTGAGGGTGACGGAGTCCGGCAGGTCGAGCACGAGGCGACTGCTGGAGCAACGGGGTGCTTCCCACAGGAAATGGATCGCGCCCTCCGCATCACGGCGACCCCCGAGCGACCAGCCGAACTCGAGGCTTCTTGGCGAAGACGCCCGCTCGACCAAGACGCCAAACCTCCCGTCCGCTCCCAAACCGAACCGGGCGTCTTCGTGAAGAAGCTCGTCCTCGCCGGCCCAACTCGCCTCGTCGATCGCCAGGCCACACGGGTCCAGGGGCAGCATCACGGGAGCGTCGGCCGAGTGGACGACTTCCAGCGAAGCTTCTCCGTCGATGAGCGCCGCTCCTTCAAGCCGTGCCACGTAACGGGCGGAGACGACCGCCGCGCCGACCGATGCCCGACTGGCACGGCCGGCGGCCCCGGCCCGCTTCACCAGTTGCTCAAACTCATCGGGGGCCACGGGCACATAGCGCACTTTCCCCCGGGCCCAGTCTTGCAGTCGATCGGCGGGGACGAAGACGCGAACGTACTGGACGGCGCTGCCAATCTCCCCGTCCGCCGCGGGCTTCTCCACCTCGGCCGACCGCGCCAAGAATGGCTCGGGCCCCGAGATCGCCAGGAGGGTCAGTGAGAGGAGGAACCGCCAGAGAGTCATGAACTGGAATCCGGGGTGGGAATCAGCACCTCCACCGGGATGGTGTCCGTCGATGCCGGCTGAACGTCCACCACGGGCCGGTACTGGGCTTGCGTGGAGTTCTTATCGAGCACGGAACTGGAGGTTTCTTTTCGCGCGGCGCCCCCACGGCCCCGGCCCAGGATCCGGTAGAGCAGACCCGCCGCTAGCGCCAGCGTCAGGCCCAAGCTGCCCGCCTCGGCGGCCAATAGGGCCGGTCCGGGAAACAACACCGCGCCGGCAAACAGTGCGACCGCCACGGCCAGCAAAGCGGCCGGGTGGCGGCTGGCAGGGACATAGATCAGCAACAGCCCGGCCGCCAGAACGGCCGACGAGACTCCCAGCACGATCAGCCATCGGTCGCCGGTACGCAGCTCCAATTGCTTCACGTGTCCCGGCCTGCTGAACAGATAGCGGCTGGCGGCTCCCGACGGCTCCGACAATTCGCCGCGTGGCTCGGCGCCCGACCACTCCTCCAGTTGTGACTGTTCCAAGGCCGGCTCACGGCCCCAAAAGCTGCCGGTCCAGCCCCAGACGTATTCCGTGGTGAAGCCCTCGGGCGCAGCGATCAAGTGCTCGTTCCGGGGGAGCACCAACTCCCAATACATCTGCTCGGCCCAGACGTCGGCTTCCAGACGCGGCAACTCGATCCACAAGTGGCCCGGCGACGGTCGCGAATCGGAAAACACGTACCGCGCCTCCAGCCATAGGGCACGGCCGGTGGAATCGCCCGGAAGCGGGATCTTCAAGCGGCGTTCCGACGTCGGGGGCACCTCCACGAGCTTGCGATCCTCGACGTTCTCCGGGCCGACAAACAATCGCACCCAACGAAGGTCTACCCCGTCCGGCAGCACCAACTCCAACTCTTTCTGTTCGGTGGTGAAGGAGAAAACGGCCCTTTCTCGCCTGGCGCCCTGGGTCAAGTCGGTCTGGACCCAGGCCCGTTCGACCACGGTTGCCTCGTGCTCTTCCTGGTGAATTCTCAGGTCGATCTGGCTCGCCCGGTGCTTGGCGGCAAGCTGAGCGCCGCCCGGCCGCGGAAGCCACCCGGTGTCTGCCTCCAACATCGTCCAAGGGCCCTCGGCCGACAGGCACTGGACCTTGATCCCTTTCGGGGCCGTCACGAAAACCTCGTTTTTCGACAATTCGCCTTCGCCGGGCATCACCAACGGAACCCGGCAGAGGACGCTACTCTTGGGCGACAGCTTCTCCACCTCGATTGGGTAGCGGATTTCGAGCTTGCACGTTCCGATCCTCGGCGCCGGGAGCCCCACCTGCAAGCGGATCGGGGTCGATGCATCCACCGGAACCGCTTGCCCCGGGGGCGGCGCCAACGACAACGGCTGCCCGTCCAGGGAGACCTCCAACTTCCCCGAGTCGGCCAGGGCGCGCGGCGCCTCGAGCGTCAGCCTTTCCAGCGGTTCGTAGGCAATTCCGTACGTCAGCGTCTGGCGAACCGCCTCTTTCCCCTCGGTCAAGATGATCTCGCTGGAAACCTCGACCGTGATCTCTTGGGGGTGGACTTTGAACAGGGCGGCGAACGTCGCCTTGGCCACTTCCACACGATACGCCAGCGGCACCTGCTGAGAGGCCAGGCCCACCATTTGTTGGGGGGCCGGGATCAACTCGACGTTCTCCGCGGGAACCACCGTGAGTTCGGCCGGACTCAGCGAGTCGGCCTGCGGCTGGGGAAGCACCAGCGAAAGCAAAGGACTGTCGGGCTTGATCTCCTGATGGGCGCGGAGTGAGACCGCAATCTCCCCCTTAGACGGTTGCAACAGCGGGATCGAAACCACGCCGGACGGGTCCCCCGCCACCGCATCCACCGCCACGAGCGTATCCGGCCCGATCTCGTCCAGTTCCCAACCGGGGAGCACCACCTCCAACGCGAAGACCTGCGCCCCGCGCACCGTGTACTTCAGGTCTGCCTCCAATCGGGCTTGGCCATTGTCGACCAGGATGCGGTACTTCGGCTCGACCCTGACGTGCGTCTTGATCTCCAGCACCCGGGCGGTGAGAGAGAAGGGCTGACTGAAGTACTCGAACAGGGCGACCACGTTTTGGCCTTGAAACGCCTCCTGCGTTTCCTGGGGCAAGGCTTCGATCTGCCGAACACCCCGAACCGCCAAACAGCGGACGGGCCCGTTCCCGGCGCTGGTGACCGCCATGTGTCCCCACTGCTGAACCGCGTCGATCACCTCGAAGCCGCCCAGCTCGAACCAGCCTCCCGCACCGGCCGCCGTTCGGGATTGCCTCGTCGTCAATCGGACTTCCATGGGCTCCGGCAGTGGTTTCTCGCGCCGAACCTCGACGAGCGCTTCGTCCTCGGCCGCTTGGCGGTCGGCCACCTCGACGATCGTGTACCCCGGCACATTGCCCGGGATCAACTCGGCCCCCCTCGGCAGCACGACCCGGAACCGGTCGAAGGGCCTCCCGTCTCCTCGAACCGTCAGACGCGTCTCCAGGACGACGTTGCGTCGGTCGATCTTGGCCTCGACAAAGCCCTTGGCTTCGAGAATGGGCCGGGTCCCCGACGGTTGCGTATCCGCTCCTCGCCACGTGAGTTCAAACTCTCCGCCGGCCCATTGGGCCACGAGCTCGGTCGTGTTGCCTTCCGCCGTCGAAGGTGGTGACAGCACTGCCCCCTCCGAAACCCGCCCGACCGCCTCCGCCACCGGCACGGCAAGCCTCAGTTCGGAACTCGTGTCCGGGGGTGCGGAAAGCCGGAGCCGGGTCTCGTCGCCCGCGGTGGTCAGCGGGACCCAAACGTTCAACGCCAACTCATGTTGTCCCTCGGCGGCGCCACGAACCCAGGCAACGTGCCCTTTGCCGCCTTCCTCCACGTGCAGGAAACACTGGTCGCCGCCCTTGTCTTCAACCGGCTCCGACAACAGAAGGGCCTGCTCCAAACCCAAGGGAACGCGGGTCCAACGCTCATCGCGCGTCCACACCTTCAGGCTGATCTTCAGTTCGGCGTACTCTGCCTTGGCAGTTCCCGAGGCCGACATCGACTGCAAAATGTAGCGGGGTGGCTGGTCTGGTTGCTTTTGTGTCTCCGCTCGCTCGTACAACTCCCGGAAGTCCTCGTATTTCCAGCCGAGAATCGGCACAAGCTTCCCGTTCTCGTCGAGCATGTGGAAGATCGGCAACGGCGCTTCCTCGACGGGCTCCGAGGGCGCCTTGGCGGGCACCGACCGGGCACCATGCGGAGCATGGTCGGGTTGGTCGGCGGCGGGAGGTGTTGGGCCGGACTCCGTCGAAACGGGCGCGGTATCTTGCTGCGCTCTGGCCCACGAAGACCACAACAGCCCGCAACAGACAACCAGTGGGATTAGCCGACGCATCCTTCCGGGCAACGCTTTCGACTCAGAAGCCGTTTTGCCGACAGACTTTAGACTCCGGGCAGGTCCGACGAGGGAGCCCTGCCGTTTGGCTGGTGGAGAATGGAGCGTAATAAGACGAGAACCTACTTCCAGTTTACTCGACCCGCCCCGGTCCTCAAAGCAGGAAACCCGCCCACTCTCAGCCAAATGCGTCAACCCCGACGAGCCGCCGCTTCGGATCGATTCATCCCGGCCTATTCCAGGCCGGCTCGGGTCATGATGGCCCGCAGTTGAGCGTGCAACTGGGCATTGGCGGCCGCCAGGTAGTGGCCGTCATCCGGCATCAGGGGACCCCCACAGGGGGCGGTCACGATCCCGCCCGCCTCGCGGATCATCAGCACGCCGGCCGCCACGTCCCAGCTCTTGGTCGAGTAGGCCCAGGAGAGGTCGAAACGACCCGCCGCCAGATAGCAAAGATTCAAGGCGGCCGAGCCGGTCCGGCGCATGGCCTGGCAGTGCGGGATCGCTGCGAGAAACAGCTTCAGATCGGGCGCATCGGGGTCGACCACGGCCGCAAAACCAACCGCGGCCAAGGCTTGGGAGATGTCCGCGACGTTGCTGGTGCGGATCGGCTTCCCGTTCAGGCGAGCCCCTTCCCCTGCCACGGCGGAAAAGCACTCGTCTGCCACCGGGTTGTAGACCGCACTAACCTGGAGTTGCCCACGGCGCTCCAACGCCAACGACACGCAGAAATGGGGCACCTGGTGTACGTAGTTGGTCGTTCCGTCCAGCGGGTCCACGATCCAGCGATATTCCGCCGGATCGCCGCTGGGCTGGTGACCGGAACCGCCGTTCTGCGGGTCCTCCTCGCCGACAACCACGTGGTCGGGAAACGCGGCCAGAATCGTGCGGCGAACCAACTCCTGCGAGGCAAAATCGGCCTCCGTGACAAGGTCAGATCGCCCCTTTTCACGGACCTCCACCCGGCCGATCTTGTCCATCAGGACGGCACCCCCCGTCCGAACTGCTTGTTCACAAACCTTTAAGTAATCCAACATTGCGCAAATTCCGGCTGGGCATCGGGGTCCCCAGCTCCATTATAGGGCGTCGGCTTCACTCGGCAACTCAGCCAGGACACTGCGTCTAATGGGGGGCGGAAGCGGCACAAGAGTCGAAATTTGTTCCCGAAAGACACTAGACAAGAGCGCAGAAACTGTTATCATCGAGGGTTGTTTGGCCTCTTCTCTGTTCCGGCCCCGCCGTTTCGCCTCGTTGCGAGCGGCGGGGTTTTTTGGTTTCAGGCCGGTCCCGTGCAGAAGTCCGGCTTTAACAGCCCAGCCGCATCGATCCCGCCTCTCAGATGAACTCGTGCCTCTGGCAACTCGATCGGCACAACGCACAACTGCGAGTCGCCCAACTCACCGCGGCCATCGACCTCTCGAATCCCGCAGTCGGTTTGAGCGGGCTTTGTCTCAGCGGCAACTCCCTTGGCGATGCGCGGGTGTTGGGAATCGAGATGCCCTCGTTCCCGGTGGGCCGTGCGGATGCGCTTGCCGAGAGTCTGGTCCGCGGCGCGGATCTGGTTGCCGACTACGAGGAGTCGGAAAACTGGCCGGTGAGAGTCGAGGCCGTGTGGCGAGCCGGCGACCGCTCCACGTCCAGCGGCGCCCTGGCGATCATCGAGCTGGTGATCTCCGTGCGCACCCATCGGTTGGAGAGCCGGCCCGAGTTGGTCGTTCAAAGCGCCCTGCCCACGACCGACGTGCTCCGGCTGGCCGATCAGGACACTGCCCAGTTCGATTCGATCGGCCGGGAGGGGCCGTGCGTGATCAAGCCGGCCGGTGGCCCCGGATGTCTGTTGTTCCGCTTCCCGGCATCTGAATCTTCCCCAAGCTACGCCGAGATGGTCCACCCCGCCGATTTCGTCGAGGATCGGTTGCGGGTGGTTGGCGAGTCGGCGCCGAGTGTCGAGTTGCGTCACCGGCTGTTCCCCGGTCCGCTGGAGAAGGGGGTCATTCTCCGCGCCCGCGTCTGCGCCGTGTTTTGCCGGCGCGACGACGACGCTCAAACCGCGGCCCAGTGCTACGCGGCTTTTTCCGCGGCCGAGCCCCCGCTGGGTGGATAGCAGCCACGCCCTTGTGGGTAGTCGGCCCGCTGGCACGCGGCCGGCCGGGCTGCTACACTGCGTGCCAAAACGAGATGGGTTCTTTTCCGTCTTCGCGGGGGAGGGGTGTCGTGAAAGACGTCTTCATCACCGAGAATTTCCTGCTTCAAAACGACGCGGCCGTGAAGCTGTACCACGAGTACGCTCGCGACATGCCCATCGTCGACTACCACTGCCATCTGCCGCCCCACCAGATCGCCGAGGACCACAAGTTCGAGAATCTCACGCAGATCTGGCTTGCAGGCGACCACTACAAGTGGCGTGCCATGCGGGCAGACGGCGTGCCCGAGCGGTACTGCACCGGCGACGCCTCCGACTGGGAAAAATTCCAGAAATGGGCCGAAACGGTCCCCAAAACCCTCCGCAATCCCCTCTACCACTGGACGCACCTCGAGCTGAAGCGGCCGTTCGGCATCAGCGATCGGCTGCTGTCGCCGGAGACGGCCCCCGGCATCTGGGAGGAGTGCAACGCCAAGCTGGCCCTCGACGACTTCTCCGCCCGCGGCATCATGCGCCAGATGAACGTCGCCCTGGTCTCGACGACCGACGATCCGATCGACGACCTCAAGTTCCACGCGGCGATCGCGGCCGACCCGTCGTTCGACATCCCGGTGCTCCCCTGCTTTCGGCCCGACCGGGCCATGGACTACGATTTGCCCGAGGCGTTCAACGAGTGGATGCACCGGCTGGAAGAGGTGGCCGACGTCGAGATCAAGGACCTCGAAACGTTCCTCGAAGCGATCCGGCGGCGGCACGATTTCTTCCACGCGATGGGCTGCCGGCTTTCCGACCACGGCCTCGACACCTTCTATGCCGACGACTACACCGAAGCGGAAATCACCACCATCTTCCGCCGCATCCTCCGCGGCAACGAGCTGCGCCCCGGGGAGAGCGTGAAGCTCAAGTCGTGCCTGCTCTACGAGCTGGCGCTCATGGACCACGAGAAGGGCTGGACGCAGCAGTACCACGTCGGGGCCTTGCGGAACAACAACACGCGGATGTTCCACGCTCTCGGCCGCGACGCCGGCTTCGATTCCATCGGCGACGGCGAGCTGGCCCGGCCGCTGGCCAAATTCCTCGACCGGCTCGATCGCGACGACCGCCTGGCCAAGACGATCATCTACAACATCAACCCCGCCCAGAACGACTTGGTGGCCACCATGCTCGGCAATTTCCAAGACGGCCGAACGCCCGGCAAGATGCAGTTCGGGAGCGGCTGGTGGTTCCTCGATCAGAAGGACGGCATGGAAAAGCAGCTCGAAACGCTCTCCAACCAGGGCCTCTTGAACCGTTTCGTGGGCATGATCACCGACAGCCGCTCCTTCCTCTCCTACACCCGGCACGAATACTTCCGCCGCATCCTCTCAAACCTCCTGGGCGCCGAGATCCAAGCAGGCCTCCTCCCCAACGATTTGGACCTCGTCGGCCGCACCCTCCAAAACATCTGCTACCACAACGCGGCCGCCTATTTCGGGTTCGACCTGGGCGAGCTGTGAGCCGCGTAGGTTATGCTTCAGCATATCGCCTTGGACGATAACGCCAACCTTTGAGCGGTGTAGGTTATGCTTCAGCATATCGCTTTGGGCGATAACGCCAACGTTTGAGCGCCCATTGATATGCTGAAGCATAACCTACCGCTATAATCGACCTTGTCGCGCCGCAAACGTCCCACGGGGGTGGTTGTTGATGACGCCGCAGGAATTCATCGCCAAGTGGCAGCGGGCGAACCTCTCGGAACGGAGCGCCTGCCAGCAGCATTTCTTGGACCTCTGCGACGTCCTCGGCCAGCCCAAGCCGGCCGCCGCCGATCCCGAGGGCACCTGGTACACCTTCGAGCGGGGCGTCCGAAAAACCACCGGCGAACAGGGCTGGGCCGACGTCTGGCTCCGCAACCATTTTGGCTGGGAGTACAAGGGCAGGCACAAAGACCTGGCCGCCGCCTACCAGCAACTCTGCCTCTACCGCGAGGCCCTGGAGAACCCGCCGCTGTTGGTCGTCTGTGACCTCGACCGCTTCCAAATCCACACGAACTTCACGGGCACGGCCAAGCAGGTCCACGCCTTCGACCTCGACGGGCTCGCCCAGACGGAAAACCTCGACGTCCTCCGAAAGGTCTTCACCGACCCCGAGGCCCTCCGGCCCGGCCTTACCACCGAGAGCATCACCCGGCAGGCGGCCGAGCAGTTCGGCGTGCTGGCCGACGGCATGCGGGTGCGCGGGGTCGAGGCACCCGTGGCGGCCCATTTTTTGATGAAGCTGATGTTCTGCATGTTCGGCGACGACATTGGGCTGTTACCCAACCGAATCTTCTCCAACGTGCTGGCCGGAAGCAAGGACAACCCCAAGACTCTCGCCGAGCGGCTCCAGGCGCTCTTTGAGGTGATGAGAACCGGCGGTTTCTTCGGGGCCGACAGGATCGCGTGGTTCAACGGCGGGCTGTTCGCCGGCGCCGACGTGGTCGAGCTCCGCCGCGACGAGATCGAGGAGCTGATCCGCATCAACCAGTACGATTGGGCGCACGTCGAGCCCTCGATTTTCGGCACCCTCTTCGAGCGGACGCTCGACCCGGCCAAGCGGTCCCAGATCGGCGCCCACTACACCAGCCGCCAGGATATCCTCACGCTCCTGGAGCCGGTCGTGATGGTCCCGCTCCGGCGCGCGTGGGAGGAAGTTCGTGGCAAGTGCGAGGAGTTGTGGGAAAGACTGAGCAAGACCGCAGACGCCAAGACGCCACTCAAGCTTCCCGCCAAGCGAAAGAGCCGTCCCGCAAAGGGGCGGCCCGTACCACAGAAAAAGCGTCCGTTAACGAAAAAGGCGTGGCGCGAGTTCGAACGGCTTGTGTTGGACTTCGACGCGCGGTTGGCTCACGTAAGAATCCTTGACCCGGCTTGCGGGTCGGGTAACTTCCTTTACGTAGCAATCAACCTTCTTATGGACCTGGAGAAAGAGGTGATCGCCTACGGGGCGAACCACGGGGTCGGCATGCTCCCCCAGGTTCGGCCCACGCAGCTTGCCGGGATCGAGATCAACGAGTACGCCCAGGAGTTGGCCCAGGTGGTCATCTGGATCGGCTACCTCCAGTGGATGCACCACAACGGCTTCAACCCGCCCAGCGACCCGGTGCTCGACCCGATCGAGAGCATCCACCTGATGGACGCCATCCTCGACCTCACCGACCCCCACAACCCCCGCGAGCCCGAATGGCCCGAAGCGGATTTCATTGTCGGGAACCCGCCGTTCTTGGGCAATAGACTGATGTCTGCGCATTTTCATGCTCAGTACATTGATGCGCTTTCCACGCTTTACGAGGATAGGCTGGGTGGTAGGCCCGATATCTGCTGCTACTGGTTCGAAAAAGCCCGAGATCAAATAACTCGCAAGCGAGCGCAACGGGCCGGACTGCTTGCCACGCAGGGAATACGGGGAGGAACCAACCGGAACGTGTTGAAGCGGATTAAGGAATCGGGAGGCATCTTTTTCGCCGAATCGGACCGAGACTGGATTCTGGACGGCGCAAACGTGCATGTGTCCATGGTCGGTTTCGATGACGGGACTGAACAGTACCGAATTCTTGATGGGA
>JBDRTC010001061.1:0-2062 GCA_043824335.1 Planctomycetota bacterium
CACGAGATTTGCGCCGCCGGAGAGCAGGCCCCTCATCACGCCGCGTCCCTGCCCGCCGCAGCCGACCACCGCGAGGTTCAGCTTGCTGTTGGCGGCGGTGGAGCCGGCCTCGGCGCCCGACAAGAGGAGCGGTCGGCCGAACGCCGCCGCCCCCAGCGCTGCCGAGGAAATCTTGAGGAAACTACGGCGCGAGCAGTGATTTCGCTTCGTGGACACACGCTGCAGCAAACGGTCTCTCATCGACGTTCACCCAGCCGACATTATGCATATGAGGTGAGCCTGGAACCGACCCAGGCTCGTTTGGCCATCTATCTTACCAAGGCCAATCGGCAACCTCGACCACCGAACCAGTTCGCACCGGATTCAACTCGACGAGCATGGCGCCGCTACCGCCGGCCGCCCAATGAGAAGAGGTGAGAGCTGGTCCGCAGGTACATCACCCCGTCAGCCACGGCGGGTGTGGCATAGCTCGGTTCTCCGAGCGGGATCCGGTGGAGGACCTCGAACATGTCTCCTGCCGCCAGAACGACGACCTCGCCCTGCTTCGACACGTTGTACAGATAGCCATCGACCCAGACCGGCGACGCATAATAGCCTCCCTCGACCCGCTCTCGCCAGACGGTCTCACCGGTATCCACGCGTAAACACGACACCACGCCGTCGTCGGCCCAGAGAAACAGCCGCCCGTCCTTGACCAACGGCGTGGGCACCATGGGGAGGCTCTTGGTGATCGCGTATACCAGAGTGGGCGCGGCTCCTTGATCGGACAAGCTCGGTCGGACCGCGATGCAGCGAGTTCCGCGGAGTCCCGCCCCGTGGCCCGCGATCACCAGGCCCGGCGCCACGACCGGCGAAATCACGGCCCGATCCAGGAAAGGCTGCCCGAATTCCCAGGTGACCTCACCCGTGGCCGCATCGACTGCCATGATGCCGTGGGCGGTGTTGGAGAAGATCAACTCCGGTCGGCCACCTTCGGCCTGGTAGACGCAGGGCGTCGAGTAGCCGGCCAGGAACGTCTTGGTTTCCGTCCGCCAACGGGTCTGGCCGCTCTTCCGATCGACGCCGATCACGAAGCTCCGGCCGGCCGGATTGGGCCCATCCTTCCTGCGGCCCGGGCTCCGCTCCATGTCCTCCTGGTCGTTGGACAGCACGACCAGGTCCTGGCACAGGATCGGCGAGGAGCCGCTGCCCTGAAGTGAAATCAGGGGGCCCAGGTTGCGGCGCCAGAGTTCGCGTCCCTGAAGGTCCAGCGCCAGCAGCATGACCGCTTCGGGAGTGGTCCAGGTGATCACCACGCCGTCGGCATCCACAGTCGGCGTAGCCGACGCGTAGGAGTTGTCTCGGTGCTGGCCGTAGGTTTTCGATGGCTCCTCGTGCTTCCAAAGCGTACGGCCCGTCGGCGCGTCCACGCAGAGCAATGTACGAAGGGCTGTGGTCGGGGCACCACAGGTGACGAAGATCCGCGTGTCCCAGACCACCGGCGAGGAGTGGCCGGGGCCGGGCAGGCCGATTTTCCAGTTGTAGTCGTTCTCCGTCCACCGGACGGGCACGGTCTCGGCACTGCTGATGCCGCTGCCATTCGGACCGCGAAAGCGATTCCAAGACGCCTCGTCGGCGCGCGCAGGCAAGATGATCAGGAGACTGACGGCGACGACGGACAATATACAGCGGATCATGATTCTTGTACACCTAAACTGTGTGTGGTGACTTGGAACATCCTCGGCACGGCAACGCTTCGTTCCGCCCATTCTGCCTGAAGCGCGTGCGGGCGGCAATGGAGTCGCGATCCATAACGATGGCACGCAACGATCCGTACGACGCGGACTCTAAACCTATTTCGGCACGGGGAGCACGATCGTGGCGTTCTCCGGCAGTGAAACCTCACCCGGCTTGCCGTTGATCTCCTCCGTTATTCTCCGGCCAAGTCCAGGGCCGAGTCCTGCGGGAATTCGAGGTATTTCACCACGCCCTCCCGCCAGTAGTGGAGTTTGACTTTCAGCGTCTTTTCCGCACCGGGCGCCACCTCGCCGAACAGTTCGGCGTACGGGCCAAGCGGCGTGAC
>JBDRTC010001062.1:0-3713 GCA_043824335.1 Planctomycetota bacterium
CTTCATCTACCACCTCGCGCCTACCGGCCTAGCGGGTTTCGTCCTGGCCAACGGCTCGATGTCCTCGACCCAGTCCGGCGAGGGTGAAATCCGCAAGAGCATCATTGAGGCGGACCTTGTGGATTGCATGGTCGCGCTGCCGGGCCAACTCTTCTACTCCACACAGATCTCTGTCTGCCTCTGGTTCATCGCTCGCGAGAAGAAGAACGGCCGCTTCCGCGACCGGCGCAGCGAGACGCTCTTCATCGACGCCCGCCAGATGGGCGCGATGATCGACCGCGTCCACCGTGAACTGACCGACGACGACATCCGCAAGATTGCCGACACCTACCACGCTTGGCGGGGCGGTAAGGATGCCGGCGGCTATGAGGATATCCCTGGCTTCTGCAAGAGCGCCGCGCTCGACGACGTCCGCCATCACAACCACATCCTCACACCCGGCCGCTACGTCGGCGCTGCCGCAGGGGAAGACGATGGCGAGCCCTTTGTGGAGAAGATGGTCCGCCTCACGGCCGAACTCCGCGAGCAAACCACCCAGGCGGCCAAGCTCGACACCATCATCTGGGCCAACCTGGAGGACATCGGCTATGGCGGCTAATCTCGTCAGTACGGCATATGGCCCCATGTCTGCCGACTTCGCCAAGTCGCCACTCGGTGATCTCTGTGTCCCGGATGGTGGCGTTCAGACTGGTCCGTTCGGTAGCCAACTACATGCCAGCGACTACGTAGAGTACGGCACCCCAATCATCACTGTTGAGCATTTGGGCGAGAATCGGATAATCCACAACAACCTTCCGCGCGTCACCGACGAAGACAAGGAGAGGCTGGCGCGGTACACGCTCACTTGCGGCGACATTGTATTCAGCCGAGTGGGAGCAGTTGACCGACGGGCAATCGTGCATCCAGAAGAAGACGGCTGGTTGTTCTCCGGTCGATGTCTTCGCGTGCGCCCAGACCGCAAGAAGATCGATCCCGGCTTTTTGTCGTGGTTCTTTGGGCTACCGACATTTCAGGAGTACATCAGACAGATTGCCGTGGGCGCGACTATGCCATCGCTTAATACCAAGATTCTCCGCGACGTGCCAGTCTACTACCCGCCGTCGCTCAGGGAGCAGCAAGCCATCGCGTGCATTCTGGGAGCGTTGGACGACAAGATCGAGTTGAACCGGCGGATGAACCGGACGTTGGAGGCGACGGCACGGGCACTCTTCAAGAGTTGGTTCGTGGACTTCGACCCCGTCCACGCCAAGGCTACCGGCCATCAGCCCCCCGGTCTCAAACCCGACCTCGCAGCCATCTTCCCCGACGCTTTCGAGGACTCCGAACTGGGCGAGATTCCGAAGGGGTGGCGGGTGGGCACACTTGGAGATGTCGCAGAGGAGTCGCGCGATGCGGTGCGCCCAGCGGAAATTGACGCCGACACTCCGTACATTGCACTGGAGCATATCCCGAAAAGGTGCATCGCGCTTGACTCTTGGGGCATCGCGGATGGTGTCGCCAGCGGCAAGTTGCGCTTTAGTCGTGGCGACATTCTCTTCGGAAAGTTGCGCCCGTATTTCCACAAGGTGGGACCAGCGCCCATTGATGGGGTCTGCTCCACCGACATCGTCGTCGTACGCCCATCAACCGATTGCTGGTACGGAATCGTTCTGGGGCACATGGCCGATGATACCTTCGTTGCTCACACGGATCGTGGCTCGACCGGAACGAAGATGCCCCGAACAAACTGGCGCGACATGGCGGCTTACCCGTTGTCTGTTCCAAGTGCCGACCTAGCGAAGCGGCACACGGAGATTGTCCGACTCCTGCTGGAGAAGATGCACGCTGCGATGATGCAGTCCCGCACGCACGCCGCGTTGCGCGACGCGCTGCTACCGAAGCTAATCTCCGGAGAGTTGGCGGTGCCGGATGCGGAGCGGATCGCGGAAAGGTGTATATGATGGGCAGCAAGACGCGAATCCGACGCATGTCCTCCGTGCGGTCAGAGCTCCTCACAAAGTCGCGAGAGGCGGCCTTGGCTGCGGTCCAGGTTTTCAACAGCCCATTGATCACGTTCAAGTCGGAGATCTTTGTCGTCCTGACGAACATCGCGTGGACCTACCTGCTGCACGCCTACTACCGAAAAGAGGGCATCGAATACCGCTATTACCATCAGCGAGGGAAGAGGCGAATCTTCGACAAGACCAGCTCGGGGGCGCACAAGCACTGGGAGCTGGAACGGTGCCTCAACGATCAACAGTCGCCGGTCGACAAGGATACCGCAAACAACCTGCGGTTTCTCATCGGCATTCGGCATGAAATCGAGCATCAGATGACCTTTCGGCTTGATTCATCTCTCAGCGCCAAGTTCCAGGCGTGCTGCCTGAACTACAACGAGTACGTCAAGAAGCTATTCGGGGAGCAGTGCGGCATCGACAAGCACTTGGCGTTCAGCCTTCAATTCTCGTCCATCTCCCGTGAGCAGGCAAGAGGATTGCCGTCGTCGGGTGAAGTACCGTCTCACATTAAGGCTTTCGTCGAAGGCTTCGAGGGGAATCTCTCGGATGAGGAATTCAACAGCCCACGATTCGCCTACCGCCTGCTGTTTGTCGCCAAGACAGCGAATAGGAGGGGGCAAGCGGATCAGGTCATCGAGTTCGTCAAAGCCGACTCGCCTTTTGCTCAGGACGTGAACAAGGCATACACGGTGATCAAGGAGACGGAGCGACCGAAGTATCTGCCAGGGGGCATCGTGGAGATAATCAAGAAGGAGGGCTACGTCCGTTTCACAATGGCGTCGCACACGAGCCTGTGGAAGCAGATGGATGCGAAGAACCCGGCCAAGGGGTTCGGCGTTGCTGTGCAGAAGGCGTGGTACTGGTATGACAACTGGGTCGAGCAAGTCAAGAAACACTGCCAAGAGAATGCGGCCCAGTACGGGGCGAAAGCATGAGTGAGAGCTTCACCGAATCCGTCGTGGAACGAGCCGCGCTGGCCTGGCTAGAGAGCATGGGCTACCTGATCCTGTCGGGGCCGGAGATCGTCCCGGGCGAGACGATGGCGGAGCGCGAGGACTACGGTCAGGTCGTGCTCGAACGGCGGTTGCAGCAGACGCTCCAGCGGCTCAACCCGCAGGTGCCAGCGGATGCGTTGGAGGAGGCGTTCCGCAAGCTGACCCGACAGGACTCGCCGGCGCTGGTGGCGAACAACCACGTCATTCACAAGTACCTGGTCGAGGGCGTGCCGGTCGAGTATCAACGGAAGGACGGCTCGATGGGCGGCGACCTCGTCCGCGTGTTCGACTACGACGAGCCGGAGAACAACGAGTTTCTCGCGGTCAACCAGTTCACCGTGGTCGAGGACCAGCACGAGCGCCGGCCGGACGTGGTGCTGTTCATCAACGGCCTGCCGCTGGCAGTGATCGAGTTGAAGAACGCGGCCACCGAGAGCGCCACCATCTGGTCTGCCTTTAACCAGCTTCAGACCTACAAGCAACAGATTCCCTCGTTGTTCGGGTTCAACGAGGCGCTGGTGATCTCCGACGGCGTGCAGGCTCGGATCGGCACGCTCACGGCCGACCGCGAGTGGTTCATGCCGTGGCGAACTATCGAGGGCGAAGAACTGGCTGACGCGCGCTTGCCGCAGCTTCAGGTGTTGCTGGAGGGCGTGTTCGAGAAACGGCGGTTCCTGGATCTAATCCGGCACTTCATCGTGTTCGAGGATGTGGGCGGCGG
>JBDRTC010001063.1:0-24970 GCA_043824335.1 Planctomycetota bacterium
GGCGGCCTCGCGATCAGGCTCGGGGGCGTCGCCGATCCGTCTGTACGACGTCGCGCGGTGGACTCTCAACATGGTCTGGCGCGCCTGATCGACGAGCTTCTTCACGTCGTCGTCGGCCTGGCCCAATTCCAGTTGCCGCAAAGTTCGGGCCAGGACGCCGGGCGGGTCGCTCTTTTCGGCCAACGCATCGAGATCGATTTCCGGGCGAGTGCGGTCGGCCACCGTATCGACGCGAGCCGTCACACGTTGTAGCGTCCGCTCGAACTGCTCCTGAAGCGACCCTGTGTAGCCGGCGATTCGACCGCAAAGGGCGGTCCGCCCGGCAAGTTCCAGACGCAGCGAAACCAGTTCCAGCGGTCCTTGCTCGGCGGCCATCGAACTCAGATGGTCGCCTACCGACGTGGACACACGCGACTGAAACTCCTCTTGCGAGCCGGCGCCGGTCAAGTCCACCTCGAGCTTGTCGTAGCGCACTTTCGACATGCCTAGAGGCGTTGCCCGAGCGCGGTGCGGACCGTGAATCTCGATCAGCCAGGGTCCGTGCCTGCCCGTTTCACCGGGATCCATCGCTTGAGGGGAGCCCGGGTAAAGCACGTCGGGGCCCGAGCCTGTCTGGTGGAGTTGCGGCGCGTGGACGTGGCCGAGCAACCAGAAGCTGATCGGATGCGATTGCAGCTCGGCCACGGTGACCGGGGCAAAGTTGCTCTCCGGCGCGTTCAGGTCGGCGTGCAAGAGCCCCAACGTAGGGACCTCGCCGTCGAGGGCCAGCCGATAGTCGCTCAGGGGGCTGGTCGACACATGGTTTGCAGGAAACGACCAACCGTGGATCCGAAGCCGCCGGCCATCGCCGCGCTCGAGCACGGCCTCCTCCCAGCGGCCGCCACGACCCAGCAGGTGAAAGTGCTCCGATCCGATCGTGTCGGCGATCCTGGGCAGGACGTCGTAGTCGTGGTTGCCGGCAACCGCGTAGGTGGGAATTCCTCGGTCAGCCAGGCGTGCCAACCCCCTCTCCAGGGGCCCCGTGGCCTCGAAGAAGCGGTTGTCGTGGTCGACGATGTCGCCCACCAACGCCACCAAGTCCACCTCGTCCGAGATCGCCCGGTCGACGATCGCCTCCCACATCCGCGCACAGGAAAACCGCTCGGCATCGCGAGGCTCGGGCACCTTGCTCGGGCGGCGTCCGATGTGGATGTCGGCGGTGGCAAGGATCTTTAGCGACATTTGCCCACGGCTTTGATTCGACGTTCTTCCAACGGGTGTCGGGCGGTCAGCCTACCGGTAGTGTACCAATTTACACACCGAGGTCCAGGTGAGCCGCGGAACGAGAGGGGCAAAAGTGCTTGCCACGTCTTGACAGTCGAGCGACACAATTCGTAGGCTACCAGCGATCGTGCTCATGTTCCGCCGGGGTTTTCATGATGGAAAGGTGACAAGCCATGGCCGTGATCTACCGTGTGAACATGTCGGAATTGACCGTTTCCGCCGAGGAGCCGGGCGCGGCCTTCGCGGATCTTGGCGGCCGGGGGCTGACTTCCGCCATCGTGGCGGCCGAGGTGCCCCCCACCTGCCACCCGCTCTCGGCGCCGAACAAGCTGGTCATCGCGCCGGGCATTCTCACCGGCACCGGGGCCGCCTGTTCCGGGCGGATCTCCGTGGGGGCCAAGAGCCCGTTGACCGGGACGATCAAAGAGAGTAATTCTGGTGGCCAGGCCGCCCTGGCCATGGCCGCCCTGGGCATCAAGGCGATCGTGCTCGAAGGGAAGCCCCGCGAGAAGCGGCTTTACCGGCTGGTCGTCACCAACGACGGGGTGAAGATCGAAGCGGCCGACGGGCTCGCCGGGCTGGGGAACTACGATACGGTGAAGCGCCAGTTCGACGAGTTCGGCGACAAGGTGGCCTGCATCAGCATCGGACCGGCCGGCGAAATGCTCACCGCCGCGGCCAGCGTGGCCGTCACCGACGTCGAGCAACGCCCCACGCGCCACTGCGGACGCGGCGGAATGGGCGCCGTGATGGGCTCCAAGGGCGTGAAGGTGATTGTCCTCGATCCGGCCGGCGGTCCCCGCACCAAGCCGGCCGATCCCGAAACGTTTAAGAAAGGCGCCAAGAAGGTCGTCGAGGCCCTCAAGAAGCATCCCCTCACGGGGGAAACCTTGCCCAAATACGGAACCAACGTCCTGGCCAACGTGATCAACGAGGCCGGCGCTTACCCCACGCGGAACTTCACCGACGGCCAATTCGAGGGCACGGAGGCAATCAGCGGCGAGCGGCAGCACGACCTGATCCTCGAGCGCGGCGGCGAGGGCCGAATCGCCCACGCCTGCCACCGGGGCTGCACGATCAAGTGCTCGCGGATCTACGTCGACGAAAAGGGGCAGTACGTCACCAAGGGGCCGGAGTACGAGACCGTCTGGGCCCACGGGGCCAACTGCGGGATCGACGACCTCGACGCCATCGCCCGCATGGATCGCCTCGACGACGACCTGGGCCTCGACACGATCGAAATGGGCGCCACCATCGGCGTGGCCATGGAAGCCGGCGTGATCCCGTTCGGGGATGCCGAAGGCGCCCTTGGACTGCTCGAAGAGATCGGCAAGGGCACGCCCTTGGGCCGGCTCGTCGCTTCCGGGGCGGACGTGCTCGGGAAAACCTACGGCGTCGACCGCATTCCGACCGTCAAGGGCCAGGCGATGCCCGCCTACGACCCCCGGGCGACCCAGGGGATCGGCGTCACCTACGCCACCTCGACCATGGGCGCCGACCACACGGCCGGATACTCCATCACCGCCAACGTGCTCGGCGTGGGCGGGAACGTCGATCCGCTCAAGCCCGAGGGCCAGGTGGAGCTGAGCCGGAACCTGCAAATCGCCACCGCCGCGATCGACGCCTCGGGGCTGTGCCTGTTCGTCGCCTTTGCCGTATTGGACGATCAGAACGCCATGGACGCCATCTGCGAGATGCTCAGCGGCTTCTACGGCCGCCCGTACACGGCCGACGACTTCCTCGCGTTGGGCAAACAGACCCTCGCCGGGGAACGGCGGTTCAACACGGCCGCCGGCTTCACCGCCGCCGATGACCGGCTCCCCGACTTCTTCAAGACCGAAACGCTCGCCCCGCACAACGTCACCTTCAGCGTGCCGGACGAGGAGCTCGACACGGTTTACGAATTCTGAGGGCCCGTCAGAAACGGCTGTGCGCCCCGGGAAGCCCCTCGTGGACGTTGACTGAAACCAGCGTCATCAGGGCGAGCAATGCCAAGAAGATCGAGACGATCGCGATCCATCTTCTCCCCGTCTCCGGGCGTTCCATGACCGGCGGGCGTGAAACGGCCCCCCTCCCTCGCACAAGCCAGATGCCGACGATCGCGGCAAGGCAAACCCAGTAGAAACACTGCTCCGGCTGAAAGCCCGGCGACCGGACAAAAAACCCCTTCTTCAGGTGGCTAAACACCAGGTAAAGCACGCTGTAGCCGACGACGATGCCGTAGCTCATCATGCCCCCGACGGCCCAGCCGATCCCTCCCAGGGCGACGAGCACGGGCATCCTCCGCGCCCAGTCGTCCCTCCGGGCCGCGACCAGCACGGCCGCCGCGGCGATCGCCCCCGCCCAGCACGCTCCCCACTCATGACCAAAGTGTCCCCGTATCGCCCAACCCAACCCCAAGCTGAGCGCCACAAAGACGATCGCCGTGACCCTCGACATGACTCCTCCCTATTGTTTCTCGTCTCTTCTTTGCTTGCGCGGGGAACGTTCGTCTAATGTACAATCACAGCGTCCCCCGAGCAAAGCTCGGCAGGGGACCGAACGGGTGACAGCGGAAAGCTCGCCGTACGCGGGTCACCTGACCCCGCACAGGCTCGACCGCAGATCTCCAGGCCCAGCGGCTCCCGATCCTGCCGGTCCCGATTCGGCGGGGTCAGGAGCCCCATGCCGAGCAGACAGGAGAACTCCGATCTCCGGAACTTTGTTGGTAGGAACGCCTTGATCGAGCCGATTTGGCAAGATGGAGAGACTTTTCTGACGTTAAGCCGCCGTCATGGCGCTGTTTCTCCGGGCTAGTGTGCGGCCGCCTTGCCATGCTGCCCTATTTCTCGTAAGCTAGCGCGTACAAAACGCTTACGCCGGTGTAGCTGGGACATGAACAGGAAGCTACGAAAGTTGGGCACTCGGAGGCGTCTTCGATTCACCGATCTTTGTGCCGGACTCGGAGGCTTCAATCTTGCGCTCCGTGCCCTGGGGCATGAATGCGTTTTCGCATGTGAGATTGACGAGGATCTCCGCAATCTCTACCAGCAAAACTTCTCCATGCGCCCCCAAGGGGACCTGCGGACCATCGTTGAACAGGACATTCCATGCCACGACGCGCTCTGTGCTGGCTTTCCCTGTCAGTCGTTCTCGAAAGCCGGGGAGCAACGGGGCACAAAGTGCCATCTGTGGGGCGACCTATTCTCGAAACACGTTCTTCGTGTGATCCGTCACCATCAGCCTATGTACCTGCTGATGGAGAACGTGGCGAACTTGGAACGCCACGACGGCGGACGAACCTGGAAAAGGATGCGACGGCAACTCGAACAGGATTGCGGCTACGTCGTTGACACGAAGGTCCTGTCCCCCCACCGTTTCGGCATCCCTCAGATCCGCGAGCGCCTCTTCATCGTCGGCAGCCGGAGTGGGCTTGAGCATTTCGAATGGCCGAAGGAGGATGATTCCGAGCCTAGTATTCGCGAGATCCTCGATGCGCGGCCCACTGATGCCAAAGCACTGCCTAATCAGGTCGTCCGCTGTTTGGAGGTGTGGCAGGAGTTTCTGCAGCGATCTCCCAAGAATGAGCAACTGCCGTCGTTTCCCATCTGGACGATGGAGTTTGGTGCCACGTACCCGTACACCAAGCACGACTCGCTGCACTGCGTCTCCCTCCGAACGCTTCGCAACTACAAGGGCTGTTTCGGCCAGACATTGAATCGTCGGACACGCCGCGAGATTCTTGAGCGGCTCCCCAGCTATGCGCGCGCACAGAGTGCCGCGTTTCCTCGCTGGAAGCAGGTGTTCATTCGCCAGAATCGTCAGTTCTATGAGCGAAACAAGAGATGGATCCGGCCGTGGCTGCCCATGATTCGCGAGTTTCCTCCGAGTCTCCAGAAGTTCGAGTGGAACTGCAAGGGCGAGCCCCGGGACATTTGGCAATACGTCATCCAGTTCCGTGCGTCCGGGGTGCGCGTGAAGCGACCCACAACGGCACCATCGCTGGTGGCGATGACGACGACGCAAGTGCCAATCATCGCTTGGGAGCGTCGCTACATGACCCCTCGGGAATGCTGTCGCCTGCAGAGTATGGATGAATTGCGTCACCTCCCTGCGGCGGCGACTAACGTCTGCAAGGCGCTTGGTAATGCCGTCAATGTCGAACTCGTGCGCAGGATTGCGGAGGCATTGTTCTTGGCCCAGGGCGCGCCTGCAAGCCGGCGGCAGAAGGTGGCGTAACCATTGAAGGGGAATCGGAATGCCTATCAGTGAGAAGATAGACCGCGAATCAATCGACAATCTGTGTCTAGATCCCAAGAATCCACGGCTGGGACGACATCTAATCAAGAAGAACCCAGGACAAGAAGAGATCCTCAAATGGATGGATGCAGAGGGCGTACTTGAAGAACTCGCTGTATCGTTCCTGGACAGCGGATTCTGGACGCAAGAAGCCTTAGTCGTGGTTGAAGAGAAGGTAGGAGGCAACAAGGAGTTGGTCGTCGTTGAGGGCAACCGCCGCTTGGCGGCATTGAAGCTGCTGTTCAAGACGCATCGGGGCGACAACGTCGGCAAGAAATGGCAGGAAATCGCCTCGACCGCTACGGCGCCACAGATGCAGAGGCTGGAACGTGTGCCGTTCGTTCGTGCCGGATCGCGGAAGGAAGTGCAAGCGTACTTGGGCTTCCGACACGTAACAGGAATCAAGGAATGGCCCCCGGCGGAAAAGGCCGAGTTTATCGCTCAGCTGATCGATGATGAGGGGCTGTCGTATGAGGATGTCATGAGGCGCATCGGGACTAAGACATCGACGGTTCGGCAACACTACATCTCGTACCGCATCCTTTTGCAGATGGAGGAGCAGAGCGAGGACATTTCAATTGCAAAGGTGGAGAAGCGATTCAGCGTGCTGTATCTGTCGTTGAGGACAAGCGGCGTTCAACGCTACTTGGACATAGATATCTTTGCAGAAGGGCGGAAGGCAAAGCGGCCTGTTCCGAGGTCCAGGTTGAAGCAACTCGCCAACTTCGCCTGTTGGTTGTTCGGCGCGGAAGGAAAGCGCCCAATCGTCAGGGACTCTCGCGACACAGACAGATTTGGGACAATCTTAGAGAGTCGTGACGCGATAGAGTATTTGGAGAGGAACGAGAGGCCGGTTTTCGACACAGCATTTCGGATTGCCGGCGGAGCCGAAGCGGAGACTGCTGAGCACATCGAGCGTGCCGCTGACGAAGTGGAAGAGGCTCTCGGGACAGCACATCACCACAAGGGGTCAAGGCGGCTCCAGAAGGCCACAGAAAGACTGGGAAGCGACGTGCTTCAGCTCCTGGAGCTGTTTCCGAAGATTAAGGCTGAGCTGCTGTCCGAGGATTGAGCATGCTATCCCTGCCAGAGACTGGATTTCAACCCTCGGTGACGAAACACAACGTGCGGCCGGATGTTCTGCTCGACTGGATCGAGGGTAGCGTTGCGTTTGTTGATGAGGAGCTGTCGCAGGCGGACGTGGTGGATGCATTGTATGAAAACGGCGTCTATCGCGAGCAAGATTTTGCGCACGAAGGCGTGACGGATGCTTGGCTCGAACTGCAGCGTCGAGGCGAAAGCGTTATTGATGGCGCCCCATTCGAGGTTGACGGACGCAGAATTCGCCGACGCTACGCGTGGGATGACAATCCAACCTATTCTTTCTGCCTCCTTCTTTCCCTGCAAGTATGGTTCAAGGGTTGGGCTAAGCAGTTTGGCAAAGATTTCACCGCTCAAGGCGATCTCTTCGAGCAAGTCACAACTGAATGCCTTGAGCAGCTAGGGTGGACGGTGCATCGCACGGGGTGGGCCCCGGGAAACGCAACGAAGATCAAAACGGTCGTCGAAGATATTAGTGCTGTTATCGGAGAGCCTCAGATACCAGGTGCGCTTGACAAATGGATTACTGAAAACGCTAACGAAGAGGGGTTGGATGTCCTCTGCTCTGATCCCTTCCATGACGGGTGGGGAGGATGTCCTTTGTATTTCTTTCAGTGCGCGAGCGGTGCCAACTGGGGGGACAAGCTTCACACGCCTGACCCGGACACTTGGCGACGGATCATTGATTTCACGACGGTGCCCAAGAAGGGATTCTCCATGCCATTCGCTCTGCTTGAGGATGAATTCCGGCGCTCGGCTGGGAGGGTGAACGGGATGTTCTTGGATCGATTTCGCCTACAATCGCCTTCAGTAGATGGTAACGTGAATTGGGCCTCAAAGCCGTTGGCGACGAGCATTCTGAAGTGGATGCGTCCACGGGTGAACAAGCTGCCCGATGATCGCAATTAGCGGCGTGCGGCTCGGGGCCGAGCCCACCGTCGGAGCTTCCGCCGGATTAGGCGTTCAATGCTCTGTTCCGTCTGAACCTCGCACTCCCAGAACGCGATCACTTTCCAGTTCAGTTGTCGCAACTCAGCGGCGTGCGTCGCGTCGCGTTCGGCGTTGGCACGAAGCTTGGGAACCCAGTATTTGCGGTTGCTCTTCGGAAGCTTGCCGAGCGGACAAGTGTGTTGGTGCCAGAAGCATCCGTGAACGAAGATAACGATCTTGTGCTTCGGGAGAACGATGTCAGGAATGCCGGGCAAGTCCCTGCGGTGGAGCCGGAAGCGATAGCCCAAACGATGCAAGACACGGCGGACACGAATCTCAGGTCTCGTATCCGTCTTCCGGATGCTCTGCATCACGCGTCTTCTCGTCTGCGTGTCGTACACGTCTCCCATGTCTGCGACTCGCGGCCTAATCTTCCAACACCTCTTTCTCCCGGGCCTTGGCCAGGTCGGTGGCCTGGGATTCGTACTGCTTGGTGAGGTTTTGGATTTCCTCTTTGACGTCGTCGCGTTGGTCTTCGGAGAGGGTTTTGTCTTTTTCGGCCTGGTCGGCCGTTTTGTTGCCGTCGCGGCGGATGTTGCGCACGGCCACCCTGGCCTCTTCCAAGAGTTCGCGGACCCGCCCGACCATCTTGCGGCGGACCTCGCCGGAAATGGCCGGCACGATGAGCCGGATCACGCGGCCGTCGTTCTGGGGGTTCAGGCCCAGGTCGCTCGCCTGGATGGCCTTTTCGATGTCTTTGATCGTGCCGGGATCGTAGGGTCGCACGACGATCTGGTTCGGCTCGGGCGCGCCGACGGCGGCCACCTGCTTGATGGGGCAGGGGGAGCCGTAGACCTCGACCTTGATCGAGTCGACCAGGCCCGGGTTGGCCCGGCCCGTGCGGATCCCGGTCAGGGAGCGCTTGAGCACGCCGATCGCCTTTTCCATGCGTTCTTCCACGTCGAGGAGGATGTCGTCTGGGCTCACGGTCTTATCTCCCCTGGGGGCTCTGGAACGGGAAATATGTCACACGTGAAAATGGGTTTACAACCTCGGTCCCAAGCTCCGCTTGGGACCGCAGTTCTACGAAGCTCTGCTTCGCCAAATTGTTCGACGGAACGAATCGGAGCTTCGCGGAGGGCGTGTTCCCAAGCGGAGCTTGGGAACAAGTGGAAGTTGGGCGTACATGGAAAACGAACTTGTTCTACAGCCCCTTGCCGGTGGTTCGGGTGATCAGGGTGCCGAGCCGCTCGCCGTGGATCGCCCGCTCGATGTTGCCTTCCTTCTTGAAGTTGAACACGCGGATCGGCATGTCGTGCTCCTGGCACTTGGTGACGGCCTCGTGGTCCATCACCCGAAGTTTCTGGCGGAGGAAGTCTTCGTAGGTCAGCTCGCCGTAGAGGACGGCGTGGGGGTTTTTTTCGGGGTCTTCGCTGAAGACACCGTCGACGCGGGTGGCCTTCAGGAGGATGTCGGCCCCGAGTTCGAGGGCGGATTGGGCGGCGGCCGTGTCGGTCGTGACGAAGGGGCGCCCGGTGCCGGCGGCCAGGAGGATCAGCCGCCCTTTCTCCAGGTGCCGCTGGGCCCGGCGGCGGATGTAGGGCTCGGCCACGTCGTCCATGCGAATGGCGGTCATCAGCCGGGTGTGGCAGCCGAGGCCTTCCAGGGCATCTTGAAGCGCCAGCCCGTTCATCAGCGTGGCCACCATGCCCATGTAATGCGCGGTGGCTTCCTGGATGCTGGAGCTGATCGACGTGAACTGGGCCCCGCGGAGGATGTTCCCGCCGCCGAGCACGATGGCGATCTGGGTCCCCTGCCCGGCCGCCCGGACCGTCTGCTTCGCGAGGTGGACCACGGCGTCCATGGCGATCCCCCGCTCGCCCGTGTGGCTGAAACCTTCCCCCGAGATCTTCAACACCACGCGTCTCGGACGAGACCCCGCCTCCCCCGACGGCTCTCCTTCGGCCGACATGAGACTACTCCTTCCCAAGTTCCCAATGGATAAAGCGGACGATTTTCATGCCGGCGGCCTTGGCCACTTTGCCGACCGTATCCTTCTTGCCTTCGCCCTTGACGTACGGCTGGTCCAAGAGGCAGTGCTGCTCGTAGAAATCCCGCATGCGGCCCTCGACCATTTTATCGATGATCCCTTCGGACTTACCTTCCTTTCGGGCTTGCTCGCTCAGGATCTCGCGTTCCTTGGCGACGGCGTCCGAATCGAGCTCCTCCCTGGAAACAACCGAGGGACGCATGGCGGCGATGTGCATCGAGATGTCTTTGGCCAGTGTCGCATCGCCCCCTTCCACCTCGAGAAGCACGCCGGTTTTCCCGTCGTGGTGCACGTAGCCGCCGCAGGGGCCCTCGACTCGCGCGATCCGCTTGAGCCGGAAGACCTCGCGGATTCGGTTCACGAGTTCGTCGAACTGCGCCTTGAGCGTTTCGGGCGTTTTGCTGGGCGACGTCTGCTGGAGCAACTCCTCGGGCGTGGCCGCTCCGGGGCCGGTGACCAGTTGCCGGGCCAGGTCGTTGGCCAACTGGACGAAATCCTCGTTCGTGGCCACGGGGGCCGATTCGCACTGCAACTCGATGATGCTCCCGGCGTCGGCGTCGAGACCGGCGTGAATGGCAATGCGGCCTTCCGAAGTCTGCCGGTCGACGCCTTTCTCCAACACCTTCATACCCGCCTTGCGCAACAGCTCGACCGCGCCCTTGGCGTCGCCGCCGGCCTCTTGCAGGGCCCGCTTGCAGTCCATCATGGGAAGCCCGGTCTGGTCGCGAAGCGCTTTGACGGCCGCCGCAGTGATTTCCGGCATCTTGGAAGACCTCCTGTAGTTTGATTCCCCATCAATTGAATACGTTTGTTGCCTTGCCCAGCCGGCTTCGATCAACCGAAAAGCGGCGAGAGACCGGCGATAGCGGCGAGACGCTGCTGGTCCGGACGAACCGGAGTGTTTCGCGCGGGCGTCAAGGGCAGCTTGCCTGCCCCTGTGTCACGAGCGATCACGCCCTGGGGCTTCGCTGCGCTCAGCCGCCAGCCACCCACAAACTCGAGCGACACGAGGTACTAACCGGCCGGAGGTTCAGCTTCTGCAGCCGGAGGCGGGTCCTCGCCCTGGTCTTGTTTCAACTGGCCGGCCCCCCCTTTCGCCGCCAATACGGCATCGGCCAAGAGCTTCATCACAAGCTCGATCGAGCGGATGCTGTCGTCGTTGCCGGGGATTGGCAGGTCGATGTCGTCGGGATCGCAGTCGGTGTCGATCAAGGCGACGGTCGTAATGCCGAGCTTCCGGGCCTCGCGGATGGCGTTCTTCTCTTTCTTCGGGTCGACCACCACCACGCAATCGGGGAGCCGGTTCATCGACCGCATACCGTTCAGGTTGCGATACATTTTGCGGTATTCGCGGGCCAAGGCCGCCTGCATCTTCTTGGAATACTCACCGATCTTCTCGCCGGCGCGCACCTCTTCCAACTCCTCCAACCTCGCCAGCCGGCTGCGGATCGTGCGGAAGTTGGTGAGCGTGCCGCCCAGCCAGCGGTCGGAAACGCAGGGCATGCCGCACCGCGACGCCTGCTGCTCGATGGTCTCCGAGGCCTGCCGTTTGGTGCCCACGAAGAGAACCAGGCTGCCGCCCGCGGCGACCTGCTGGAGATACTTCCTCGCCCGCAAAAGACCACGGATCGTCTCGCGCACGTCGATCACGTGGATCAGGTTGCGGCGGGCATAGATGTAGGGCCTCATTTTGGGATTCCACCGGCTGGCCCGATGGCCGAAATGGACCCCCGCCTCGATCAATTCCTTCACCAGCACTGTAGCCACTCGGCACCACCTCCGAATTTTCAGGCACACCGGCCACGTCCCCACCCGCGAGCGGGGCATCCGGCGTTAGGTCGACAGCTCGGTCGGTTCAATCCACTCCGCCGCCCGGACCGTTCAGACGGCGAATCCGTCAGAATAACAAGTCCCCTCTACCTCGTCAATCGGACCGCGCCCGGGGTAGTGATACAGTTTGATTGCGCGCTAAGGAAAAACCGCTTCGGGCAGTGTCCTGAGGCGTAAAGGTGACGCGGCAACGCGGAAGAGGAGGCTAGCTCGGCTTGACAAGCAGCTAACCTCGTGTACAATAATAGAGGCTGAAAGACAACCCCCGCCAGCGGGGTAATTCCGGGGGAATTCTGGCATTCTGCCGATGTCAGCTCTTGACATTAAGCCTGGGAGCGGTCAAGTAAGAGCAAAGCTGCTTGCCGTGCAATCATCGCCCAGCGTGACTTTGGCGTTTCGCAATAGAGGCTCCTTCCAGGTTGGAGTATCAAATTGGAATTGCCGGAGTGGATTATTGAAATCTTGAAGGAATCGCCAACTCTTGTCGTCTGCCTGTTAGTGATTTGGTTTGCACAAAAGAAGGTTATCGAAGAACACGAGAAACATTTGCACTCCAAGGACCGGGAAATAGAGAGACTTGTCGACGAGCGCAACAGCCTCCAGAACATCATCTTAAAGAAGAGGCTGTCAACCCAGAACGATCGTTCCACAGGCCCTGGGGACTAGAGATGCCAAGTTTTGCAATTGCTCAATTATTCAACTGCTGCCTCCTCGTCACCATGGGACTGTTTACGGTTGCCTGGTATCGCCGAAAAGTCGGCTATAGAAGTGAGGTGCAATCGCTTCAGTATGGCATGTGTGCGATACGCGACCGAGTTATTCGTTTGGTTGCAGAGGGTCATGTCAGCGAAGAGGATGCTGAGTGGCAGCGATTGTACCGCCAAGTTAATATGTCTGCCAATTGGTTTTTGGTGGTCAAGTTCAAGACAATGGGCTGGAATCTTGTGATTCGCCTTCTGAGGGATGTCGAACCGCCGTCTTCGAGCGACATCAAGCGGTTTAAGACGTTGCCGCCGGAGCTGCAACTGATCTGGCGTGATTATGTACGCACTGTTCTCTCTGTATTGTGGGATGGCAGTTTCCTTTTTAGGACGGGCGTGCACATCGCGACGCGGTTTGCGGGACTTCGCCAATGGGTCAAGAGACTCAAGCCCGTGGAAAGTGCGCGATACACGGGGTGGCAGTTCGCTGAAAGCAGTATTTCGCCCTCTGCTAGCTCCTCTTCAGCGAGTGCTTCTTCATTCTGAAGCGTACTGCACGCGCGAATTTCAAACTGGCCCACGACCCTGGTTCGCTGCCCCCTAGCAGTAGGCCATCGCCTCATCAAATAGTCGCTCAAAATCCCAGAGCGTATCAACCGCGCCAGCCAGCATCGCGGCCGGGAGCCGCAGCTGGCCCCGTTTTCCGCTGTCGTCAGGATACCGGGTCCGCCAGACGAAGTTGTAGTAGGCCATGAATACCGACACGGCGGCAATCAGGTTTTCAAGCTTCTTGGAGAACCCGAGCGAGAGACGGGT
Source organism: Planctomycetota bacterium (assembly GCA_043824335.1). Taxonomy (GTDB): domain Bacteria; phylum Planctomycetota; class Planctomycetia; order Pirellulales; family Thermoguttaceae; genus JBDRTC01. The sequence goes on from JBDRTC010001063.1 coordinate 12,970, forward strand.
AAACCGCTTCAAGAGCGTCCGAATCGTGAGATTGTGCCGCTCAACGTGCGACGTGCATATCGTCCGCTCTTCCTCTTCTCGTATGCCGAATATCCCCCGACGATCGGCATGAACCATTTCCGGCGGGGCGTAGCGGCCGGGCTGCTTCCCCCCTGCATGGCCGTCGCTGCCAGCCGAGGCTATCGAGCCAGCTCTTCGAGCGTCTTGACCACGTCGTCGACGATCCGTTCTCCCGTGCCCGGCTCGCAGTAGCTGTGCAGGCCCATCCAGATCTGGTATCCGCCCAAATCGTAGGCCTCGCGGTCGCCGACGTATCCGATCCAGTCGTTCGAGAGTTCGGCGATGTACGTGTCGGGGAACGGCGAGCGGCGCTTGATCTCCACTCCGAGCTTGGTGAAGAACTCGGCGGGCACGCCGACGATTGCCACGTCGCCGATCAGCACGACCTGGAGCCAGGTGGTCCGCTCTTCCCCCTGGTGCGGCGCCAACTCCTTGCGCATCTGGCGAAACACGGCGATGATCGTCTCGGCCCCGCCGGCCGCCCGCTTGTTGCAGTATTCGGCGACCGCGTGATCCTCGGTCGCCTCGTCGAAGGTGCGGACCTTGAAGGTGAAAGGCCGCTTGACGGCCACCAGCCGCTCGACCGGACGGGGCTCAACTTCCTGATACGCTTGGAGCGCCGCCTGCTTGATCCTCTTGGCGGCCTCGTCGGCGCCGATGTCGAGCCGGTGCGTCGAGCCCGAGGCCCCTTCGAGGAAGGCGACCATGCCGCCGAGCTCGCTTTCGAGCTCCTGGGCCACCATGCCGTAGAGGGCGGGGGAACGCAGGTTACCCGTGAGGGCCCCGATCGTGTGCGTCGAGTGGTTGAACAGGAGGGCCTTGAGCCCGCCTTCGGAATCGCGGAAGGCGAGGACGGGGAGCTCGGGGTCAAACGGTCCGGTGGGTCGGACGGCGTCGTCGCGGGACCCAACCCAATAGATCTTTCCGTCGGCCAGAAGCAGCCGGCTGTTTTGGCCGACCGTCTTTTCTTCGCCCAGCTTAAAGTGGAAGGTGGCGTCGGAGAGCCGGGCGTTGGCGTCGCGCACGGCCTGGACGACGCCGCGCTGGAGCGTTTTCGAGAAAACCTCGTCGCGGTCGTAGCCGTGGACGCGCATCGTGCTCGGGGCATGGTGCGTATGGGTGAAATGGATCATGACGTTCGACGCGGGGATGCCGCAGGTGCGCTCGATCTCCTCGGCCACGGGGTCCAGGAGATCCCGAACCATCATCAGGGCGTCACAGGCCACGATCGCCACCTTCCCGGCGGGCGGCCCCTCGAGCACCACCGCAACCGCCCGAAGCTTTCCCTCCTGTCCCTTGACGTAACGGGGCAGGATGCCTCCGGCAATGACCATCGAGTCGTCGGCCTCCAGGTCACACGCGGCGGCCCCGACCTTGATTCCGGCGGCGCCGGCCGGCGCGGGCCCAACAACCGTCGAAAGCAGCACTACGGCGGCAAGAGCGAGCTTGAACCTCATCATCGAATGACTCCCGTCGTTAAGAGACTCAGGATTCAACTTGTTCCCAAGCTCCGGCTTGGGAACATCCCCTCGTCGAAGCTCCGCTTCGCCCCATTGGGTGCCTCGGCAAAGCAGAGCTTCGCGCAACTGCGGTCCCAAGCGGGAGCTTGGGACCGAGGTCGTAACAAGTTGAATCTATTCTTGCTCGCTTCGATCGCGAAGTCCACGGTCACTGATTCCCTTGAGGATCTCGACCCATTGGCCCATGTCGTCGAGAACGCGGACCGACGGGATGCCCGTCCCGGCGGCTTCGTCGCGGAGCGTTTCGCTGGAAACCTTGCGGGCCTCGGGCATGCCCAGATACCTTCCCCCGACGAGGGCCACGCCGCCCGGTCGCAGCACTCGGAAGACCTCCCGCATCTTCTTCGCCCGGTCTCCCCAGATCAGCACCGGCCCCACGCCGGCGACGAGGTCGAACGCGGCGTCGTCGAACGGCAGGTCGTCGAGCGTGCCCACGCGCGACGTGATCCGGTTGCCGAGGCTCTCCTCGCGGATTCGTTTCTCGGCTTCGCCGGCCACCTTCTCCGAGGGATAGAGCGCCGTGATTTCGAGGTCCGTCATCTGGACGAATCCCCGTTGCAGGCTTTGCGTTCCTTCCGCGTCGTTGGGGCAAACCACAAGACACTTCCCTTCGGTGATGCCGTAATCGGCGATGAAGCGGTCGGCGAGCAAGTGCGGGCCGGCCTGGAACTGGTGCGCTGCGGCGGGGGCTTCCGGGCCGACGATCTTGACCCACTGTCCCCGATGCTCCACCACCTTGGCGCCCGGAACGCCCGACTCGGCGACGATCGTCTTCAGCTTCTCGTTCGATATCTTGTACTGTTGGGGCGTGTAAAGATAACGCCCGCCGAGGAACGCCACGCCCGTGGGCTTGAGCACGCGGTCGACCTCTTGAAGGCATTTTGCGATGTCGGGGATGAAGGTTAGCGTGCCTCGACTGACGATGACGTCGGCGTAGTCGTCTGGGAAAGGCATCTGCTGCGCGTCGCCCGTGACGAAGCAAATGCGGTTCTGGAGGCCGGCCTCGCGAACCCGTTTCTCGAAAAGGGGTTTCATGTCCGGATCGATGTCCAGACCGGTGATCGTGAAGGCCGACCGCTTGGCCAGCTCGACGTCGAGATTTCCCGTTCCGCAGCCGACGTCGATCAAGACGCCTTCGCGGATTCCTCCAAGCTCCCCGAGCATTCGCACGGCGGTCATGGGATAGGTGTGTTTGACCCGATGTTCCACGACCCAGTCGAACGCTTCGGCGTGCGTCTTCCCGGAGGTGATCGTGAACCCCGCGGTCGACTCCGACCAGAGCCGATGGCCGGTTGGCCCGCCGGCGAAGCGGACCAGGGCGGCCGCCGCGGAGTGATCCGTGAGCACCGCGGCCCAAACGGGCTCGCCGGACGGGTGTTTCCAGGCGACCGTCGTAGCGCCCGGAAGCGTGCTCACCGGGGTCTTGCCGTCTGAGTCAGCCGGCATCGAAAGGACCAAGTCATGTTCCGTCTGCGGCTTTCTTAGCAACGCACGGACCTCGGGCGCCGGGCGAAAGTCGAGGGTCACGCGGGACCCGGTGCGCCGCGTGTACTCTTCGGCAATCGCACCGAGGGGCTCCCGGAGCCGCTCGTCAACGAGAGCCCTGCAAACCGTGTCGCTTGAATCGCGTTGTTTTTCACGGGGCTGGCCGGCATGTGCCCAAGAAACGCAGGCAGGGAGGCTCAGGGCAATCGCCAGGAAGCGTACGGGAAGAACGACGTTTCGGTGACTCCCTATCCCGGCGATGGGCCCGATTGCCCGGAGCATGCGAGTCATTTGCCTTCTCCTTGGAGTTTTCAAACGGAGTCCATCCGTCACGATAGTCGGAACCGTATCGGGTGCAAGCCCCGCGGGCGGGATTTCGCGGAGTTTCGGTTCCGCGTTCCGGCTCCGCTTGCGGATCACGTTGCCGATCGGCAACACGTTTCTTTTGCGAAACGGGCCGAAGGATTCGGTTTGCCCGACCCCCAGACCTGTAGTAGAGTTTCCTGGATGGGCGGGCGCATATCCGAGGAACGCCCGCCGTGTAAAAAAGGCCCGGTGCCACATTCGTAGACGCCGGGTGGATCCGCAGTCGCCGGTCTCGCCGCCGGTTTCCGGCCGAGGCCGGCAGTGCGGGTCCCATCGGCCGATCGGTCTGTTGGACGCTTTCACTCAGCAGCAACTTTGGTATAAGCCACCGTGTCTACCGACGCATCGGCACAATTCATTGAAAGCCGCGGACTCCGCGAATCGTTGGCCGAGATCTGCGCAAGCCAAAGGGAATTCCACCGGTTCTTCTCCGGCGTGTTTGCCGAGTTGGATTTGCTCTCGGCGGAGTTGGTGCGGCGGCACCAGGCGTGGCGGTCGGAGCGAAAGCGGACCGAAGAGGAATTGGAGGAACGGAACGGACAACTGGAAGGGCGGCGCGCCGCGATCTTCGAGGAGCGGGAGAAAGCCTGGGACGAGGTCGAGCGGCGGCGAAGGGAAGTCGAGCAGGAACGCGCCCGCGTTGCGGCGGCCGGCGCGGAAAGCGACGGACAACTCCGTCAGATGCTGGAAGAAGCCGACCGGGAACGCGAGACCCTGCGGTCCGCGTTGGAGACCGCCCGGGCGGAAGGCGACCGCCTGGGGCAAATTGCCGAGGAGCTTGCCCTTACCCGGGCCGAGCAGGCCGAGGCCCGGCAGGAAATCGAACGGCTCTGTCATGGCCTGGAAAACGCCTCGGGCGAGGCCGGCCAACGGGAAATGGATCAGGTGCTGCGGGAGCATCTCGAACGCCTGGAAGAGGAGCGCGCCAAGCTCGACGAGCGCCGCGCGGCCCTGGAGGGCGAGTTGGCGACGGCGCGCAATCGGGCATTGGAAATGGCGGAAGCGCTCGCTCAACAGCAGCGGCAGACGGCCGACGAGCGCAAGCGGATCTTCGACGAGGCGGAGCGGGAACGCGAGACCCTGCGGTCCGCGTTGGACGCCGGCCAAGGGCAGGGCGAGCGGCTGGCGCGAGTCGCCGAGGAGCTTGCCCAGGCCCGAGCCGAGCAAGCCGAGGCCCGGCAGGAAATCGAGCGGCTCTGTCACGGCCTGGAAAATGTCTCGGCCGGAGCCGCCCAGCCGCAAGCCGATGAGAAGTTGCAGAAGCAACTCGAACGTCTGGAGCAGCAGCGCGCCAAGCTCGACCAGGACCGGCTGGTTCTGGAAAGCGAATTGGAGATGGTCCGCAATCGGGCGGCGGAAATGTCCGAGATGCTCGCCGGCCAGCAGCAGCAGATGGCCGAGGAGCGGGCGCAGTGGGCCCAGGAATTCAAGCGAATGCGGCGTCTCTTGGAGACATTTTCCTCGCGGCAACCCGAGCCGGAAGCTCAAGCGGAATCGAAACCAAACAAGAATGCCGTCGATGCCCGAGAAGAAGCGGAATGGGAACAGGAGCCGGCGGGCGCTACGGCGGCTCGCGGCGATCCGGTGCTAGGCTCGGTGATGGCCCAGTTCGAGATGCTCCAGAAGGACATCGTTCGGCGAAGGAGAGCTTGTGCAGACGGCAATTGACGAACAGCCCGGCGGGCGGGCCCTGCTCCCAATTCCTCATCCCCTGGCTTGAGCAGGTTTGGAAGAACCATGTGGTTGAACAAGCAAACAGTGATCGTCAGTATAATCGGTGTGGCTTCGGCAGTCGCCTTCGGCGCCGGTTGGCTGCTGGTCTTGCCGCCGCTCATGGCCGGAGGAGGGGCCGGTCTTGCGTACGCGCTGTTGCGGTGGACCGCAAGCAATCTCCGCCGCCGCCGGCGCCGGCCCGATCAGCCGGCCGCGACGCCAAAACCGCTACTGCGGCAACCTGCCAAGCCGGTCAACCCGAACGACGTGGAGGGCCTGGTCGAGCGGATGCTGGCCCAACAACGCTATACCCTCCTGTTGCGCCCGCAAATCGCCCGGGGACTCGACGAGCGGCAGTTGGCCCGGGCCACGGCGGCCCTGGAAGAGGCGATGGCCCTGGTGCCCGACGGCGAGGTCGTCTTGGGGGCGATCGACGAAGCGCTGGACGACGGCGAGTTGGAGCCGGAGGAGATCGAGGCCTGCGCGGGCCGTGTGATCCGGGTGGAGCCCTTCTTCCTGGATCGCTACACGGTTACGAACCGGGAGTTCCACGAGTTAGTGCTGGCCGGCTGCTACTGCGACATCTCGCTCTGGGACGAACGCGTCTGGTCGGCCGTGCTCGAATTCGTCGACCAAACCGGCCAGTCGGGGCCCCGCTTCTGGAAGGATGGAACCTACGAGCCGGGCAAGGACGATCATCCGGTCGTCGGCGTGAGCTGGTATGAAGCGAACGCCTATGCCCGATGGCTCGGGAAACGGTTGCCGACCGACGCCGAGTGGGTCAAGGCCGGCAGTTGGCCCGTGAACCTCTCGGCTAATACGCGCGTTCAGCGAAGATACCCCTGGGGGAACACGATGGACCGCTCTCGGGCGAACCTGTGGGGCTCCGGGCCGTACACGACGGTGGCGGTGGTCCAGTTCCCCGACGGGGTCAGCGTGGGCGGCGTGTACCAGTTGATTGGGAACGTGTGGGAGTGGACGCGTGGGAACCTCGGCGTCGGCGATCCGACGCATCGCGATCTGGTGGCCGAGCCGCCCATGAAAAGCATCCGAGGCGGCGCGTTCGACACGTACTTCGACAACCAGGCCACGTGCCAGTTTCAAAGCGGGGAAACGCCCGTGGCCCGCAAGCGAAACATCGGCTTCCGCTGCGCCGTGGGGATTTGCGACCTGGTGTTGGCCCCAGCCGGGGGAGAGTCCGCGACGACTGAGCTTGAAGAGGAATCGGTCGAGGAGGTGCAGGCATGACCAGAGGCGTCATCGTTCCGCTGGAGTCGGCTCGACTGATCGAATACGCGGTGCCGATTTCTTGTTACATTTGCGAGGGGCAGAACAACTTCGACGCCGAGTTCTGCCGCTATTGCTCGGCGCCGATGGCCCTGGCCCACCAAGCCAACAGCCAGAAGGTGCTCCCTCGCATGGTGGCCGCCCTCGGGCCCAGCGCCGTGGGGAAGACGGTCTACCTGGGCATGTTGATGGACATGCTCTCGCGCCAGACGCAACGCATGCAACTGTTGGCCCGGGGGGCGTTCTCCATCACGCTCCAGCAAACCACGATGGCCGCCTTGGCCCGCTGCGAGTTCCCCGAAAAGACTCCCAACGAGCCCGACCGCTGGAACTGGGTCCATTGTCAGATCCGCCGGCCCCGCCAACGGCGGCCCCTGGAGTTGATCGTCCCCGACATGGCCGGGGAAGCGATCCTCCAGGAAGTCGACCATCCGCACGCCTACCGGGTGATCGGCTCCTTCCTGAAGAAAAGCGACGGCGCGATAATCCTCGCCGACGCGATGAAGCTGCTCGAGGGGGGGCAGAAGCAGGAATTCTTCATGATGAAGCTGGTTAGCTACTTGGGAGAGTTGAGCGACGATGCGAAACAGGGATGGGCGAAGAAACCGGTCGCCGTGATCTTCACCAAGGCCGACCAATGTGAAGCGTGCATCGAGGACCCGGCCGCTTTTGCCCAGGCCCACGCTGCCGGACTTTGGCAGCAATGTCGGGAGCGGTTCCAAAAGCACAAGTTCTTCGCCGCCGGCGTGGCCGGGGCCTGCGCCTATCGTGAAAGTCCTGGGGAAGGCCGCGTGCAGGTGCCGTTGCGAATCGAGCCCCACGGAATCATCGAACCGTTCGAATGGCTGCTCTCGATGATTCAGGGCTCCCCGCGGCGATCGAAATAGTGAGCATTGAGCACTACCTCAGCCATATGAGGGACAAACAGCACAACTTGTTCCCAAGCTCCGCTTGGGAACACTCTTTCTTGGCTGCATTGTTTCGCCCTCGCGGGCGAGTCGGCGAGACGGAAGTTGACGGAGGTGCGGTCCCAAGCGGAGCTTGGGACCGAGGTAATTCCCTGAATTGCGCATGATTCTTGGCGAGTCGCCAGAACGATTCCCACCAAACCAGAGACTGACATGGAGTGGATCGAGCAAACCATCTTCACTTCGGCCGAGACCGACCGGTCGGCCGGGTATCAAGTGGTGGCCATGAGTCCGGGGGTCTCGGATGCCGACGCCCGCGAACTGGCCGTTTGGGGCCCCTCACACGATGCTCTGTTGGAATTGACCCCCAACGCGGTGAGCTACAATTTCCATCCGCTGCCGAGTGGGAGCTACTGTGTCAGCCGGACCACGCCGGCCGGTTGGGAATACAGCGGCCGTGGCGGCGCACGCATTTACACGCAATGCCTGGTGGTCCTCCCGGAAACGCTCGAACGGTTCGCCAACAATCCCTTCGCCTTGATGCGCGCCGCCCTGGCGGCCGGGGCATTGCAGCTCTTCGACAAAGTCCCCAAGCAGCTCGATCCGTTCAGGTTGGCGGGTCGGGCGGCCGTGATCGACGCGGCGCTCCTCGCCCGGCTCCGCGCCAGCCCGGGGCTCGACTGGATGGCCGCGATGGTCCAGGCGGCGCTGGTGTCGAACACCGTGGCCGTGGTCGCCGGCGCTCAGGCCGAGCACGTGATCGCCGGGCTGATCAACTGCCTGCCGCCGGAGTGTCGTCCGCAGTATTCTTTTTCCACGGGATTGAAGTGTTCGTCGCGCCGGCCGTTTCGAGTGGTGGCCATGTCGGCCGATCGCGAGGAGCAGCTTCGCGTCCGTCGCCTGTACGACGCGGCCGTGCTCGACCTCTCCGCCCCTTTGCCCGCCGAGTTCGCTCCGGTGGAAAGCTGGGCCCGCTTCATCCAACGGGTGTTGAAATCGGGGCGGACGTCCCTGCTCGCCAAGCAGTTGTCGCGGCGGCGCCGCGAGTTCACGCCCGACGATTTGCCCGCCCTGGGGCTTCAGATGCTCGAAGAGCTTGATGCCTCCTCCCTCGATGACGGCCTGGCCGACGTTCACGATCTGACCGACGACAACACGCCAGAGGTGTTTTCTTCCGAGCCGACCTGGGAGCACAAGCCCGATGGCGAAGCGCAAGCGCCCTCTGGACTCCTTCAGCAGGCCCACGAGGCCCATCCTCGATGTCCCGAGGCCTTCTGTCCCCCGGCCGCTCAGCCGCGCACCGATTCCACCCCTCTACAGGTTCTCACTCCGGACAACCAGACCGTGCTGGACAAGCTGGAACGTCTCGACGACCTGGTCTACGAGGCGATCGACGGCGAGGCGGACGCGATGGACCAGCTCAAGACGTTTTGGCCCCAGGTCCGCGATGAGCTGGCCGACGAGCTGCTGACCGAATCGCAGGAGCAGTACCTCCGCTACGCCCTCTCGACCTGGGTCCAGAGCGTCAACCCGGACGAGCCGTGCGCCGACCTTGGACCCGTTCGCGATCCCACCCGGGCCATCCACTCCCTGGACGTGCTCTGTCTACTGTTCAACGGCGACTAGTGGTCTGTCCAGTTAGAGTTGTAGAGGGCGGCCAGGCCGTGCTCGAGGACACGCAGTTGGACATACTGTGCGTGTGCGTGCGCGTCTGTATCGCGTCGGTATTTGGGTCGTAACCCCAGAGGCCGCGCCAGCTCCCGTCGGGCGTTTACATTTGTTGAGCGACCTGGTCCAATCCGTTACGATGATTGCGGCGGGTCATGTGCCACTCCTTGGGGTTGGGGTTTTGGTTTTCCCCAAAGAAAACCGCGCAGGGCCCGCTTTCTCCAAGATCACTTTCCGCAGCCACTGCAAGCACTGACAGCACCCGGCCGGAAAATGCAACTGATGTGGGAGTTCTTCCAGCGACATCCGATCGATGTGAGGCGAGAGTGAAAACGGTTCCCGTCAAGACCTACTATCTGGAAATGCACGGCCGGCCCGAGCGGAACGTTTCTGCGCCTCCGGAGGGAGTCGAGATCGTCCGGGTCCCGCGGCCGGAGATCGCCTTCTACCGACTCCTCTACGACAAGGTCGGCAGCGACTGGAACTGGGTGGACCGCAAGCGCCTCTCCGACGATCAACTCCGCGCCATCCTCCACGACGAGCGGGTCGAGCTCCACGTGCTTTACGTCGACGGCCAACCGGCCGGCTTCTGCGATATGGATCGCAGGGTCGAGGGCCAGGTCCAGATCGAGTATTTCGGGCTCATGCCCGAGTTCATCGGCAAGGGCCTGGGCGGGTATTTTTTGGACCGGATGGTCGAGCACGCCTGGGACTACGCCCCCAAGCGCGTCTGGCTCCACACCTGCACGAACGACCACGAGTCGGCCCTGCCCGTCTACCGCCGCGCCGGTTTCCAAGTCTACGACGAGCGCGTCGTCCGCCAAGCCGCGCCGTAGCCGCGCCGGCCGCCACGGGCATCTTGCCCGTCGTCGCCCAAGGCACCCTACAGCAGTCCACGGCCTTGTCGATCAGGGTACACGCCAAGTCCTGCCGGCTGTAGCGCTTCGCTTCGGCCAACTCTTCAGGGGTCATCGGCTCGGCGACGCTGCGCTGCGGCTCGGGCGGTTCGACGGATTGCGAGGGCGGCATCTCGTTGGACATGGCAACTACGTCTTTCTGGTCATCCAGGTCCAGTGCCGGTCGGTGGTCGCGCGAACCGAGTCGGGCCGGGATCCAAAACCGGCCACCAGCCGGCGGACCTCGTCGACGGTCAGGCTCGCCCGAAACGAGTCGGCGAACATCCGCCGCTGATGGTCGTTGGCCTCGGAAGCGTACGTGTCGACGAGGCGCCGGATCGTCGCTTCGTCCGCCGGGCGGAAGAGGTCGCGGAAAAACACGAGCCCGCCGGGGGCCAGCACCCGCCAGGCCTCTTCGAGAACTTCCCGCGGCTCGGGCACGTGGTGGACGATACTGTTGGACATCACGGTGGGGAACGCTCCGTCACGGTACGGCAGCCGTTTGGCGTCAGCCCGCTCGACCCCGATCCGTCCCGCCAAGCCGGCCTTCTCGACGTTTTGCCGTCCCACCTTGAGCATGTGATGGGCCAGATCGACCGCCAGCACCCGCGATTGGGGCGATTGCCCGCACAATTCGATCGGAATCTGCACCGTGCCGGCACCCAGGTCGAGGACCCGCCCCAGCTCAGGTCCGGCGGCCAGGAGATCGGCCACGAAGAGGCGATTCACCTCGGCGTGGTCCATCGAATCGTAATCGACGGCCTCGGCCGGCGTGTCCATCGCTTCGGTTTCGAGAAGGCGGGCGAGCATGGAGCGATGACAGCGATATGGATCAATCTCCCGGCACGCGCAATGGCGTGGAAGGTCTACATTGATTTCCAGTGAAAGCGAGTATACGAAAGAACCTGGCCTCGGCCAAGGGCCAGAGGAGGATGCGGCGGAGCACTTCGACCGTGCCGTCAATCCTGATTTGACGGGTCGCTAACCCAACTCCGCGAAGTTTTTCAGGACCCGCAGACCGTCGGCCTGGCTCTTCTCAGGGTGGAACTGGGTGGCGAAGAGGTTGTCGCGCCAGATCATCGAGCAGAAGGGCTCGGGATAGTCGGTCGTGGCGGCAATCACGCCGGGATCGCGGGGCACGACGTAGTAGGAGTGTACAAAATAGAAGTACGTGCCTTCCTCGATTCCTTCGAGGATCGGCGCCCGCCGGGCGATCGAGAGCTGGTTCCAGCCCATGTGAGGAACCGAGCACTCCGGCGGGACCTCGAACCGGACCACCTCGCCTTCGAGCACGCCGAACCCCTGCTGCTCGCCGTGCTCGTGGCTGGTCTCGAAGAGCAGTTGCAGGCCGAGGCAGATGCCCAGGAAGGGCTTGCCGGAGTCGATGGCCGCCAGCACCGGGCCGACGAGGTTGCGGCGCCCGAGCTCGGCCATGGCATCCTCGAACGCGCCCACGCCGGGGAGCACGACTTTCGCCGCCCGGGAAACCTCGGCCGGGTCGCTGGTGACCTTCGCCGGGTACCCGACCTTCTCGAATCCCTTCTGGACGCTGCGAAGGTTGCCCATGCCGTAATCGATCACCGCGATCATCGCTTACCCTTGCGACCACTGAGGGTCCGGCTGCTGGAGGACCGTTGGAGTCGCGCCTTGCTGGAGCTGGGCCACGGCCTGTTCGGCCGCCTGAACGCCGGGTGCATCGGGCAGGGCTTCCATCGAGAGTTCGAAGGTGCGCGACTCGCCCGGGGCCAGCACGGCCACGCGGCCCTGCTCCTTCTCGAACGACCGGACGTTGGGGAAGTTGATCGCCGGCTCCAGGCCGGTGACGTAGCCGTCGGCGGCTGCTTGCCTGTTCTTCCAGAGGGTGAAACACGGCAATTGGTTCGTGTTAAACCGAAGGCTGACGCCCTGGTTGCCGGCCGCGTTTCTAAGCACCGCCCGGGTCCAGCCGTCGGCATCGGAGGCCAAGTTGCAGAAAAAGACCGCCTCGGCCGAGCCCGGGGTTTCCGGCCCGTACGTGTCCCACTCGGCCAGGTTGCCGACGGCAGCCACGTCGCGAGGCGCGACTTTTTGAACCGGAAGCACGACCTTCGAGCCGGGG
>JBDRTC010001064.1:0-9191 GCA_043824335.1 Planctomycetota bacterium
GCAGATCGCCACGCCAAGCGTGCCGATTTCGGTTTGGACGACTGGGAACGGATACTCGGAATAGTCGGCCAGATCGTGCGGGATGGCGTTCAGCTACCATGGAATCCACGGGTTGACCTTGCGATATTTCGAGAGGAGCCCGCTCGGGCCGATCAAGCACGTGGTGTTGAAGACGACGTCGGGATACGCGGGATCGGCTTCCAGGAACGAGCCGGTCTGGATGAAACAACCGTGCTTCCCGGCAACGGTCGCGTATCGGTCGGTGTGCTCGTTCGGGATCGGCACGGCGAGCCGGTCCAGGAGGGCACGCACGCTGTCGTAGATCGGCGCGGCGTGGGCGAACTCGGGAAAGGCCAGGAGGCGGACGTCAAAGAACGGCTCGTAGCCCACGATGGTCCCTTCCACCATCGCGCACATCCGTGTTGTCCGCTCGGCGATCTCCTCGCGGCCTTTCGGGCAAGGAAAGTCCGTCTGACAGCAGGCAGCATAGTACAGGTTCGACATGTCGGCAGCGTGGCGCCCTTTTTCAACGGGCTGTTAGCGACGCAAACAACCCCCGATCACAATAACCACTTGATTAAGAGAAACCCGCCGACGAGCAGGACGACGAACGCAACGCTCGCGATCTCGAAGTATTTCTCGATCAGATCCTTCACCGCGGGACCGAAAACATAAATGCACGCGGCCACGGCAAAGAACCGGGCGGAGCGACCGAGCACCGAGCCGACCAGAAGCACGGGCAGACTGATGCTGAAAACGCCGGCGGCTATCGTGAAAATCTTGTAGGGAAGCGGAGTGAACGCCGCCACGGCAATCGCCATGAAGCCGTGTTGGGTGTAGAGATCCGACACCTTGTCGAAGTTCCCTTGCGTAAACCCGGCCCAGCCGAAATGGGCCATCACGAAGTCGCCCACGGTGCTCCACAGCGCGTATCCGATAATCCAGCCCAGCACCGCACCGAGCACCGAGGCCACGACGCTCACCGCCGCGTAGTAAAACGAGCGACGCGGCTTGGAGACCGACAGGGCGATCTGCAGCACGTCGGGCGGGATGGGGAAGAACGAACTCTCCGCAAAGGAGAGGACAAACAGGGCGGGCGTGCCGTACGGGGTGTCGGCCCAACTGAGCACCCAGAGATACAGGGACCTGACCACTCCCGGACGCCGGTTCTCGCTGTTCGATGAGGGGGAGCTGGGAGCTTGGTCCATGGAATCTCCAGATTTCAGCTTGTTTTGGTCGCACTGCAGGGCGTTCAAGAAAGCATAGCCCACGGGCTTTCCCGTCTTGTGCGATACCGCGAAATTAGGAAAGATCGGCAAGCCCCCAGGCAACAGTCTGCGTAGAATATGAAGCGAGGGGCGGATGGATAATATGCCCAGCCGTCGGGCGGCGGATATTGTAGCCGGCGGCGGCCGGACAGGGAAGCTCTACCGCGAACGGTTCGGTTCAGGTTGACGTTGGTTTCGTAGAGCGATACAATGGCGAACTAGTTATGCGGGAAAGTCTCTTTCGAGGCGATCACATCGAAAGCCGCCCTTCAAGAAACAACGGTTCACGGAGGACGAGGATCGGCAAATCACAAAGGGCCTAAGCGATGCACCTCCACCAGTCCCGGTCGGGCTGGGTGGTCCAGGCACCGGCAAAACTGAATTTGTTCTTCGAGGTGCTGGCCAAACGCGACGACGGGTACCACGAGATTGAAACGCTCGTGTATCCTATCCGTTGGTACGACACTTTGTTTTTCAGGAAGGATGCAAGCGGCCAGATCAAGCTTCGCTCGGAAAGGGTTTCCGGGGTTTGGGGGCCGAAAGGCTCCGGGCTCGGCGAGGTCCCGTCGGGCGCCGAAAATCTTGCCGTTCGAGCGGTCGAGTTGCTCAGGCGGCGAGGCGGCGTGTCCGATGGGGCCGTGATGCGGCTGGTGAAACGAATTCCCAGCGCGGCTGGGCTGGGCGGAGGCTCCAGCGACGCCGCCGCTGCCCTCGTGGCAGCCAACGCGGCGTGGGGGCTCGGTTGGTCGTCGGCCCGATTAGGCGCCTTGGCGGCCGAATTGGGTAGCGATGTCCCATCGTTCTTCGCTCGCGGCCCAGCAGTTTGCCGGGGAAGGGGAGAGCAGGTCGAGCCGGTCGGCGGCCTGGGAATGCTGCACTTCGTCGTTGTCCGTCCGCCAGTCGGCCTATCCACGGCCCGCGTGTATCAGGCCTGCCGGCCGGCCACGCAGGCACGGCGCATGGCACCCCTTTTGGAGGCCCTGGTTCGGGGAGATTTGAGCGCCGCAGGGCGGTTGTTGTTCAACCGTTTGGAGTTGGCCGCGAAAGAGTTGTCGCCCTGGATCCATCGGCTGCAATCGGAGTTTGGGCGGATGGATTGCCTGGGGCGGCAGATGACGGGAAGCGGGTCGTGCTACTTCGGGCTTTGTCGTCACGCGCGTCACGCGCGTCGCGTGGCCCGACGGTTGCAGGCCCAAGGAATCGGGGTTGCCTTTCCAGTTCGAGGTAGCCGCTAACAGGCCCCGAGCGTAAGGAGAACGGTCGTGGAAATCACCGAGGTTCGCGTCAAGCTCATGGACGAGCCGGGGGAGCGACTGAAGGCGTTTTGCTCCATCACCTTCGACGATTGCTTCGTCGTGCGTGACTTGAAGATCATCGAAGGCGCCAGCGGTCCCTTCGTGGCCATGCCCAGTCGCAAGCTGACCGCCCACTGCCCGAACTGCCGATCCAAGAATCACCTTCGCGCGGCCCACTGCAACCAGTGCGGCTCGCGTTTGAAGGAGAACCAGGCGGCGCGGGACGACGAGGGCCGGGCAAAGCTCTACGCCGACATCGCCCATCCGATCAATTCCTCCTGCCGGGAGATGATCCAGGGGCGCGTGATCCAGGCGTTCGAGCAGGAGTTGGAGCACGCCGAGGACCCGAGCTACGTCTCCAGCTACGACGATTTCGATTCCGATTCGGAGGACCGCTTTGTCGAAGAGCCGACCACGCCGCCGCCGGTCCAGGCGCCGCAGGTCCAACAGGCCGAAAAGCCGCACGGACCCCACAAGGCCCCGGCACGCCGGCCCCAATCTTCCCATCGTCCCCAAAAGGGCGATTTCGGCGCCGGGATCTTTGAGTAGGCCGGACGGACCATAGACTGCACGGTGTCTTAGCAGCCCGTTGAAAAAGGGTGCCACTGCTGGCTCGCCCAGCAGTGCTGTGCAAATTCTCCCGAAAATCACTGCTGGACAAGCCAGCAGTGCCACCCGACCGTGCAGGTATCTCCTTGTCCCGCTCAGCCCGTGCCGGCGTCGTTCCGGCTCACGCGAAGTAGGCCACCGCGTTGGTGAACACGCGCATCCCGTCGCCGACCTCGCCTGCCTCGCCGCGGGTCCAACGGGGATGGTGGGTAGGGTCGATGTGTCGTTCCGGATGGGGCATCAACCCCAGCACCCGCCCCGTGGCGTCCGATACGCCCGCCACGTCGGCCACCGAGCCGTTGGGATTGGCGGGATAGGGAACAGGGCCCGGCGACTCGCCGTCGTCACCGGCAAGCGGCCCGTAGCGCAACACGAGCTGACCGCCGGCATCCAACGCGCCAAGCACCTGCGGGTCGCGGGGAACAAACTTCCCCTCGGCGTGGGCGACCGGCAGGTACATCGCCTCGATCCCGTTCAAGAAGACGGACTTCGTCCCGCACGTCTTCAGACGCACCCAGCGGTCCTCGAACTTGCCCGAGTCGTTCCAGGTGAGCGTCGCCGGGGGGCCCTTTTCCGGGTCGGGCGCCAGGAGAATCCCCGCCTTCATCAGCACCTGAAAGCCGTTGCAGATGCCCAGGATCAGCTTCTCGGCGGCCTTGAACTCGGTCAGGTGCTCGGCCAGATGATGCTGGATCTGGTTGGCCAGGATGCGGCCGGCCGCCACGTCGTCGCCGTAGCTGAAGCCGCCCGGCAGACACAGAATCTGGAACCGCGAGAACAATGCCGGGTTTTCCAGCGCCCGGTTCACGTGCACCAACTCGGCCTTTGCACCCGCCTGCTCGAAGGCAAAGGCGGTTTCCGCGTCGCAGTTGGTGCCGGGGGCTCGGAGGATGAGGGCGTTAGGGCGTGAATCTACCATCGTAACGGTCGTTGCCAGGCCTCCTTGAGGATCTTGATGTCCGCTTCAATGACCAGCGGGGCGCCGATCTCGGTGGGAGCGTCGCGTCCATCGTCGGGGATTGGACGGGGGACGCCGATGATTTCCAGCTTGCCCGTGTCGACCACTTCGCCGGCCAGGGCGCAGGGAACGCGGGCCAGCGCGGCCTCGAAGGCGTCGGCGTCGTCGGAGCGGACCTCGCAGAGGAACCGCGTGTTCGACTCGCTGAACAAAAGGGCCGCCGTGGCCGCCGGGTAGGTTGAAAGCGGGTGGAGTTCCTCGCCGCGCATCTTGTTCGAGAGCTTTTTGGCTTCGCCGGCCGAGTGCTCGTCGATTTCGATCGCCTGGGGCACTTGAGCGAGGAACACCCGGGCGCCGAAGTTGCCGGCAAAGGCCATCTCCGCGGCAGCCACGGCAAGGCCGCCTTCGCTCATGTCGTGGCAGGCCCGGACGAGCCCGCCGTCGATTGCCTTGTGTAGCGCGGCAAACGTCTCTTTGGCCACTTTGGGATCGACCGTGGGGACTTGCCCGCCCTGGAGCGACTGGACCAGCGCGAAATGGGAGCCGCCCAGTTCCTCCTTGGTGAGTCCGACCTGGTAGAGGTAGTTGCCCGGCTCCTTCAGATCCATGGTCACCGCGCGGCGGACGTCGTCGATCTGCCCTAAAGCGCTGACCAAGAGCGACGGGGGGATGGAGATCGCCTCGTCGGCCCCTTCCGGGCGGAACTCGTTGTTGAGGCTGTCTTTGCCGCTGATGAAGGGCGTGCCCAGCGCGACGGCCACGTCGTAACAGGCCAGCGCCGCCCGCACCAGCGACCCGAGCGTTTCCGGCCGGTCGGTGTTGCCCCAGCAGAAATTGTCGAGAATGGCGATTCGGCCCGGGTCGGCGCCCACGGCCACGCAGTTGCGCACGGCCTCGTCGATCGCGCCGGCGGCCATCCAGTAGGTATCGAGATCGCCGTAACAGGGGTTCATTCCGCAGGCGATCACGATCCCGCGCCGCGAGTTGAGCACGGGTCGCACGACGGCGGCGTCGCCGGGACCGTCGTTTTCAGCGCCCACCAGCGGCTTGATTACGCTGCCGCCCTGCACCTCGTGGTCGTACTGCCGGATTACCCACTGTTTGCTGGCCACGTTCAGCGAGCCGAGGATCTGGAGCAATTCTTCGGTGTAGTCCCAGGTGTGCTTCTCCGGAAGCGGTTGCGGCTTGACGGCCGGCGGCGAGTACACCGCTTCCCGGACCACCGGCGGGCGCCCGCCGTGGAGAAAGTCCATGGTGAGGTCGGCCACCTGGTGGTCGTTGTATTTCAGCACGAGCCGCCCGGTGGGGACAAACTCGCCGATCACCGTGGCCTCGACGCCTTCCGAGGCACAAAGCTCGGAGAGTTCCTCCCAGCGCTCGGTCGGCACGGCCAGGGTCATTCGCTCCTGGGCTTCGGAGATCCAAATCTCGGTGTAGGAGAGGCCCTCGTACTTCAACGGGATTCGGTCGAGCCAGACCTCTGCGCCGATCTCCTCGCCCATCTCACCCACGGCGCTGGAAAACCCGCCGGCGCCGCAGTCGGTCACGGCGTTGTAGAGACCCCGGTCGCGGGCGACCAGGAGCACGTCGAGGAGCATCTTTTCGGTGATTGCGTTTCCGATCTGGACGGCGCCGCCCGAGAGCGTTTCGCTCTGGCTGGTCAGCTCGGCGGAGCTGAACGTGGCGCCGTGGATCCCGTCGCGGCCGGTCCGCCCGCCCACGGCCACCACGAGGTCACCCGGCTTCGGCTCTTTGTGCGACTTGTCGCGGGGGATCAGGCCGAT
Organism: Planctomycetota bacterium; assembly: GCA_043824335.1. Taxonomy (GTDB): domain Bacteria; phylum Planctomycetota; class Planctomycetia; order Pirellulales; family Thermoguttaceae; genus JBDRTC01. The sequence goes on from JBDRTC010001064.1 coordinate 5,915, forward strand.
GTTGCCGCAGTAGACCAGCGGGTTGCCGAGGTATCGCGGGTCGAAGTAGATCGCCCCGTTCACTGTGGGGATGCCCATCCGGTTGCCGTAGTCGCGCACGCCCGCCACCACGCCTTTCATCACCCGTCGCGGGTGCAAGACGCCGGGCGGAAGATCATCGGCGGGCATGTCGGGCGGGGCAAAACAGAAGACATCGGTGTTGGCGATCGGCTTGGCGCCCATCCCGGTGCCCATCGGATCACGGATCACCCCGCCGATCCCCGTGTTGGCGCCGCCGTACGGCTCCAGGGCCGAGGGGTGATTGTGCGTCTCGACCTTGAAGACCACGTTGTACTGGTCGTCGAAGCGGATGATGCCGGCGTTGTCTTCGAAGACGCTCACGCACCAGTCGGCGTTGCCGGCCTGCCGGCGGATCTTGACCGTGGCGGCGAAGATCGTCTCGCGAAGCATGTTCTCGAACGACCGCTCGCCGGAGGCGTCGCGGTAGCGAATCCGGCCGGCCAGCGTCTTGTGGCTGCAATGCTCGCTCCAGGTCTGGGCGAGCGTTTCCAGCTCCACGTCGGTCGGATCACGATCCAGAGAACGATAGTGGTCCCGGATCGTCTGCATCTCGACCAGCGAGAGGTAAAGCTGGCCCTCCAGGCTGAGGCGGCCGAGGGCCTCGTCGTCCATGTCGCGGATGGGCACGTGGACCAGCCGGTAATGGTAGGGCGAGCCGACCTCCAGCCGCTCGAAATCGAGCGGACCGACGATCGCCTGCTCGACGGCGTCGTTGGCCAGGATCTTCGAGACCACTAGCGCGAGTCTCTCGTCGTCAAGCTCGCCGATCCAGTACTTTTTCAACGTGCGTACGGCCTCCGCCTCGAAGCCCAGATCGGCAATGGCGGAGAGCGCGCTCTGGGCAACCGGGTCCATCACGCCCGGCTTGGGGAGCACGTGGACCAGTCGCGGCTGGCCGTTGGGTGCCTGGTTCAGTGCCTCGTCGCCCACCGGGGCCACCACGGTCCGCTCCACGATTCGGTCGGCCAGAAGCTCGTGGGCGATCCGCGTCACCTGAGCGTGATCGAGCGCTCCCTGGATCAGATATCCCCGGGCGGCCCGAACGGCCAGGTTCGTGGCCAGCCCCAGGTCGGCCGTGTCGGCGGCGACCTGGTCGCCGATCAGGTCGGGTTGCCCCGTTGCCGGATAGATGTCAATTTCCCAGAGCATCGCGAGTCTTTTTTGCTTTCTTAAGAAGGTTTTCCAGGGCGGCCTCGTCGCCTTCCCGGATCGCGGTGCGGAGCGTCCCGAGTTGGCCCTCGAATAGCGACAGGGCCGAGAGCACGTGCTCGCGATTCAACGAGAAGATTTGCTTCCACAGCTCGGGACTTCCGGACGCGAGCCGCGAAGCGCTCTGAAAGCCCGCCGCCGAGAGACGGAAATAGCTCTCCGGGAGCATTCCGGCCAAGGCCACGGCCACCACGTGGGGAAGATGACTGGTCACGGCCAGGGCCCGATCGTGCTCGTCGGCCGGCATCTGAACGACCACCGCACCCAAGTCCGACCAGAATTGCTCCAACAGATCGAAATCGGTGGCCTGTGTGGAGGGAGTCGGCGTGAGGACCGTCACGCGGCCTTCGAACAGGTCGGCCTTGGCGTACGAGGGCCCCGACTTCTCGCTCCCGGCCAGGGGGTGGCTTCCCAGGAAGCGGCAGCCCTGCGGCAACGGGGCGTCGAGCGCCTCGACGATCGACCGCTTCGTGCTGCCGCAGTCGGTCAGAAGCGTTTCCGGCGGACAATGCCGGGCGGCAGTGCGCACGTGGTCGACGATTCTTCCCACCGGCGAACAGACGACGACCAGATCGGCGTCGACGACCCCTTTTTCCAGGTCGATGGTCGTATTCGTCACGGCCCCAACCCGCCGGGCGGTGCGCAGGCTCGTTTGGCGGCGTCCGATCCCCACGACCCGGTCGGCCATACCCCGTTGGCGCAGCGCAAGCCCGATCGATCCGCCGATCAGCCCCACGCCGACAATGGCCACCGTATCAAACCGTTTCACGGCTTCCCCCGGTCTTCCGTGCACCACGAAGCCGCGATTGTAGCAGATCGCCGCCTGTTTGAGGCGGGGGCCTAACTGGGGGGCGGGCGGAGAGGCGCAGACTGTTTCAACGCTGCTCGTCGCGGGTCTCCTGCCCCTGGGTGGCTGGCGGCTGAGCGAAGCGAAGCCCCAGGGCGCAACAAACTGGGGCACCGCTTCGCTTTGCCCCAGCCACCCCCGGCATTTAGCGCAGCCGAGCCGCAGCGAAGGGAGGGTTCAGGGTTCAGGGGTCAGGAGTTTCGTTCCGACATCGTCTTGTGGGCACAACCGGCCACAAGCATGTTTGTTTGCGAACACGATAACCCTCCGAAGCGATTTTCTGAACCCTGAACCCTGAACCCTGAACCCCTGTCGGCCCCGGCTCCACACCGACGTTGCGACGGGCCGCGCCCACGCCCGGCGGGACTCGAACGGCCCTCGTGCTACAATGAGCGTCGTGTTTGGCCCGGCCCCCGGGGCGAGGTAGTCGAAAGACATGCACAAGCTGCCTCCAGCGAAGTTTTTCCCGCCGGTCGAAGCGGCCGATGCCGACGGGCTGCTCGGCTTCGGCGGCCAGTTGGCCCCGGAGTGGCTTCTCGACGCCTACGGGCACGGGATCTTCCCCTGGCCGCTGGACGAAGAGACGCCGATCGCCTGGTGGTCGCCCGACCCCAGGGCGATCATCGAGTTGGACCGCTTCCACGTCTCCCGCCGTCTGAGGCACACGCTCAGGAGGGGGCGGTTTGAGGTCACCTGCGATCAGGATTTTTCCGGGGTCATCCAGGGTTGCGCGACCGCCGGCGACCGTGTGGGGCAAACGTGGATCACGCCGGCGATGATCGGGGCCTACACGCGAATGTTCGAGTTGGGCCACGCCCACAGCGTTGAGGCGTGGCACGACGGCCTGCTGGCGGGCGGGACCTACGGGCTGGCCATCGGCGGGCTTTATGCGGCCGAATCGAAGTTCTACCGAGTCCGCGACGCCTCCAAAGTCGCCCTGGCCCACTTGGTGGCCCATTTGAGCGCTCGGGGCTACCGGCTTTTCGACATCCAGCAGCTCACGCCCCACACTGCCCGGCTCGGCGCGATCAACATCGCCCGAGCGGAGTACATGGATCGACTTGCCGAGGCATTGGCCTTGCCGGCGACCTTTGGCGCCGAACTGGATTCCGACGCCGGCCAGTTCTGAGTGGCGGGCAAGGAATAACTTCCCGGTTCTTG
>JBDRTC010001065.1:0-3593 GCA_043824335.1 Planctomycetota bacterium
CGCGGCCTCCGGCCGGGTGTATCGCGAGCTGGAGTTCCTGCTTGCCTGGCCGCCAGGGACGCGGGAGCCACAGCCTCGGTACTTCGAGGGGTTTATCGACTGCCTGTATCAAGATGCCGCGGGCCGTTGGGTCGTCGTCGACTACAAGACGAACCAGGCGAGCCCGTCCACCCTCGCGGCAGTCGCCCAAGAGTACGAGATGCAGATGTTGCTCTACGCCCTGGCCGTGGAGCGGACGCTCGGCGATTCGCCCGCCCAGTTGGTGCTCCATTTCCTGCGTCCCGGTCGGGAGCACCAATTCGCCTGGGACGATGCCGCCCGCAGGCGCGTGGTGGAGCTGGTGAACCAAGGCCTCGCGGCGTGTGTCGAACGTTAACGCGCAAGGCGGATAGTCGAACAAGCAGAACTGCCATGCCCAATCCAGTGCCGGAAGAGCAACGCCAATTCGCCGTCGACGTGGTACGCAGGCTCCGCGACGCCGGGTTCGAGGCGTACTGGGCCGGGGGCTGTGTCCGGGACCAGCTCCTGGGGCGAACGCCCAAGGACTACGACGTAGCCACCAATGCCCTGCCGCCCGAGATCCGCCAACTCTTCGGGCACCGCCGAACGCTGGCCGTGGGGGCCGCGTTCGGGGTGATTACCGTCCTGGGGCCCAGGAATGCCGGCCAAATCGAAGTGGCCACCTTCCGACGCGACGCCGCCTACAGCGACGGTCGCCACCCCGACAGCGTCACCTTCAGCACCGCACGGGAAGACGCCTCGCGACGCGACTTCACCATCAACGGGCTCTTTTACGATCCGGCCGGCGAGGAGGTGATCGATTTCGTCGGCGGGCGGGAGGATCTCGGCCGGCGCGTGATTCGGGCGATCGGCAACCCGCGGGAGCGTTTCGGCGAGGACAAGCTCCGCATGCTCCGAGCGGTCCGCTTCTCGGCCACGTTCCAGTTCACGCTTGAAGCGGACACACTCGCCGCGATCCAACAGATGGCCGAGCAGATCACCGTGGTCAGCCCGGAGCGGATCGCCATGGAAATGCACCGGATGCTCATCGAGCGGAACCGGAGCACGGCGGTCGGCCTGTTGCTCCAGACCGGCCTGGCCGCGGTCGTCTTGCCCGAAATCGTACCGGCCGACCATGCCGCACAGCGTCGATGGGACCACGCCCTCACCGTGCTGGAACGACTCGACGAACCGGGCTTCCCGCTGGCGTTGGCTGCCCTGCTGTACCCGGTGGTCGATCCGGGCGGGGCCCAGCAGGTGTGCAGGCGGTGGCGGCTCTCGAACCACCAGACCGATCGCGTTGCTTGGCTCGTGGAGCATCACGCGGCGCTGGAGCACGCCCGGTCGACGCGATGGTCCAAGCTGCAAAGGCTCCTCATCGCCGAAGGGATCGAGGACCTTTTGGCGCTGGGCGAAGCGATGGCACTGGCCGGCGACGGCGACACGAGCCAACTCGCCTGGTGTCGGGCGAGGCTGGCCGAGCCCCGCGAAGTGCTCGACCCGCCGCCCCTGGTGACCGGCGACGATCTGATCCGGCACGGCGTTGCAGCCGGACCCGAGTACGGCGTTCTCCTCGGCCGGGTCCGCGACGCCCAGTTGGACGAAGAAGTCCACACCAAGACCGACGCCCTGGCCCTGGTCGACCGACTGCTTGAAGAAGGGGCGAGGGATGAGGGGTGAGGGAAGAGAGATCAGTGGTCGGCGTTCGGCGGCCGCATCCTACCGTTTAGCGGCCGCCGGCACGGCGGCCTCCTCGAACGACCATTTCACCAACAATCGGAACGATCCATCATGGACAAGAAAGCCAAGAAAAAGATCCAAACGCTCAACCTGCGAATCCAGCGACTCCGCCAGCAGTTGGCCGGGGCCAAACGCCAGGCGGACGAGCCGGGCGAAGCGGAGGCGTTGGAGAAACAGATCGCCGAAGCCGAAGCCGAGCTGTCGAAGCTCAAAGGGTCGTGACGCTCAAACCGATACGGAAGTGACGTCGTGCTGACGACAGATGGTGCGTCTCGGCCGAGAATCGCGATCGCCAGGATTTTTGTTAACTCTTTCCAACAAAAGGCCTTGCGTCGCCGCAGGGAATCTTCGGCACGCAATGTGCACATCAAGGTCTGACCGGCGGCCCGGGATTGTTCCCCCCGGGAAGTCGGAAGTGGTTTCCCTCCCTCAGGTCAGATCAAGGAGAACGAGAGATGAGACGCTTGACACTTGGCTTAGTGGCATTGGCAGGGGTTGCCTTGGCAGCCAGCACGGTGGAGGCAGGCACCTTTTCGGCCCCGGCGGCGGGCCACGCATCGGTAACCCTGGTAGCTCATCATGGTCACGGTGGCTTCCACGGTCGCCCCAGCCACTCGTATCGCCAACCACAACACTTTTCTCATCACCCCGGCTGCGGTTGCCCTCACTGCCGCGCACGAGTCCACCCGCCCGTGATCGTGTATCCGCCCGTGTATCCGTACCGGTCCCTATACGGGTATCCGTACGGCAGCCCGTACGGTAGCCCGAACGGCGGCATCTACTACCGCGGCCCGGGCTTCGGGATCTCGCTTGGGTTCTAGCAGCCGGGCAACCGAATGGGGCCGGAACAGGTCTGGAGAGGTTGGTGCGGCAGTTGTACTGCCGCACCTTGTGCTTTGGGGAAGGGGCTGCCGGCCCCAACAGTGTCTACTTCATTTCCGCTTGTTTTTGCTGCAACTGGTGCAGGCGGTCGACAAAGGACCGCAGTCCCGTCTGATACACGCCGGTCCACTGCGGATTGGGGTCGACCGGATCGGCGTATTTGACCAGGATCGCCACGGCGTCGGCGACCGTGAACGGTTCCTTGATGCCGCGCTCGGCCCGGCGGTGTGACTCCAATGCGGCCAGCGCCGTAACGGCTGCGCCCAGGGCGGGCCCCTCGTCCGATTCCAACCGTTCCAGACGGGACTGGAGCACGGAGGCGAGGATCTCGCACATCAGGTCGCTTCGGGCGATCCCGCCGGAAACGGTGATCCGGGTGATCTTCTGGCCGGCCTGCCGGTGGGCGTCGACGCCCAGGGAGATCAAGTAGGCGATTGCCTCCAGCGCGGCCCGGTAGCGCTCGCCCGGCGACTCCGGTCGGGCCGGGAACCACTCGGGCACCGGGTCGCGGGTGATTTCGAGCGAGGGCTCCGACTTGATGAACGGCAGCACGAGCGTCCCCCCGGCGCCGGGCGGGCAGGCGCGGCCGAGCCGCTCCAGTTCCGCCCAATCGGGATCGCCGCCGCCGACCGTGTTGAGAAACAGCGCGCCGTTGGTGTAGCATCGCATCCAGAGATAGGGCCCCCAGTTCAGGCGCATCACGTCCAACGCGTCGCCGTCCGGGAGCCGTTTTGAGGAGGAGTTGACCACGGCGGAGTTCCCCAGGATCACGGCCACTTGTCCGTCGTCGACGGCCCCGCCCCCGACCAGGCCCGCCTGCTGATCGTCGGAGGTTGGAAACACGAGCGGACCCTGCCCGGGCTCAATTCCCACTTCCAGGGCCACATGGTCGGCCAAGCGGCCGATGGGCCGGTAGTGGTCGATGATCTCGGGCAACTGGTTCCAGGCGAGTTCTTGGTGTTCCCGCGAGG
>JBDRTC010001066.1:0-3975 GCA_043824335.1 Planctomycetota bacterium
CTTCACCATTTCTGGGGGTTCACGTTTTGGCGAGAGGCGACCTTGCCCCGCGTCGGCTCACGCTTCGGAGCCTAGCTGCACTGACAGGGAACCTGCAACGGGGATGGGATCACGCTGCCATTGGGCACGCTACGTAACAACTGGGTGGGGCAGCGAACTGGTGTACGGGGTGTCGAGGCTGTCGTAGAAACCAAGTCAGCCAGCACCTGCGCGCGATCGGCCGTTGGGGGTTGTGTGGAACGAACGAGATCAAGTTCACCATGGATGGCAGGTTGGTTTCTTGACTTCCAAGTGTTAAGTGTTAGGCCGTGTTGGGCCGTGTTAGGCCCCATTGGAAATGTGACATTCGGGACGTCCGATGAAACCTTGATCCCCCGCTGCGAAGCGGAGACGTGTAAGCTGCTCCTGTGGTTCAAGGCTTTGCGACGCTTGCCAGGCAGATGGCGGCCGTTGAGCATTGAGGTCGCCAAATCTATGGATACATTGAGCGAGTGCAATGCCTGCTTGCACTGTATATGCAGTCTTGTTGAGCAGGCCAATCTCGATGGTTTCGTCGGCTATCGCATTTAGAATTGCAGTAGCGAGCGCATTGCGATCCCGTAATACTATGTCGTAGTGAGCATCGGCGGCGGGTGAGAATGTTGTATTGTGCTCAGGTGTGAAGCGAACGGCCGCATGGGGCGCTAGAACGGCGCGCGGAATGATTAGTGTTGCTGCGGCCCGCGCTAAGAGATCCGTCTTCTTCCCGCCCTTCTTGTTGGAGGCATCCTTGAGCTTGTTCAAGTAGTTGTCACGGGCCTTTTTGCCTAAGCTTGAGACACCGATAGTAGCGGCAATGACCGCCATGGCGTGACAAGGCGAATAGCGGTCGGCGTGTGGGCTCTCGTACATTGACAGCTCTACCTCTTTCGGATCCAAGATCCACTCGACGACCTCTGTAACTAATTCAGACGGCCAATGGAACTTGGCGGTTCTTGCTGTCTGGATGATCTTGAGCGCACGGGAAAACTGTGGGCAGACCCTAATGAAATAGGATGGGGGGCCGAACGTTCTAGCTCGACGTGCTAGCCATCTTGCATAAAGTGCAAGTGTGCCAATTGGGAACATGGAGCTATTCTGGACACATCGCGATCAGTGCCAGGATCACGTCGCGGTGCGGAAGAAGAGGGGCGTCGCCGAGCGCCCGGTCCAACGCGGTACTGGCATACTCGCCTCCACTGCGAAGTGCGAGAGCCGCTGCTGTCGCGAGATCAGCGTCGTGCGAACGCAGAAGGCGAACAACGACAGAGATGAAGGGGGCTTCCAACGGGGCTTCCCAATCGGCCATACACTCCAAGATCACTGCGCGCCAGTGGGAGAAGTCGTCTCGCAAATGGCGTATCAGTGCGCGGCGTAGTTCTGGAGCGTGCGAGGAAGACAGGTCCTGAACGATCGACTCAGCCCGTTCGTATGCTTTCTTCCCTCTTGTTTCAGCTGCGAGGTCCAGAAGGGCTTGCCGGGCATGGCGGTAGGCCTGAGTATCCAAGACGGTCTGGGATTCCTCGAGTTCGTCAACGGTCAGGAATGACAATGGAGAAGGTGCGGACTGGCGGAGGATGTGTCCCATGCAGTCCATGGTAGACGGTGTCGGCTGGCTGTTGAGATAACAAAGCAACGTGTAGTAGTCCCATTCTCTCAGAGGCGGGCCGATGTGATGCGTCTGTGCGAAAGACAGTTGAGGCGGTCTTGTCTGATATGGAAGAGTGTCTTCCTCGGCGATATCGCTCGGAATACAGATGACAGTGAATCGTTCTGAAACATCAGGGGACAGTTCTCCGCCCCCAAAGCAAGTGTGGTAGGGGGCCAAGAATGTCTGCCATGACAAGTCTTCAGAACTCGATTGGAAACGACTATCGTGACGAGGAATCTGTGAAGCCATCAAAGGCCGTACGACTTGCAGCGCAGCATTTCCAGCAAAGAACCACTGTTGCATGTTCACGAGTTGCGTGGACGAGTCGGGACGTGCCTGCTGCGCAACTGGATCACGCATTTGGGTAGTACCTTGCCAGTGTGATGTCAAACTCATCTACTACACTTTCAAAGAACCGGCAAATGGCTGTGTCATCCATGTCCGCGGTCAGCAGTGCCTCTGGAAACGTATTGATGTCCTGCTCCACGACTACGATGGGTTCGCCAGATTCTGCAAGGCTCGCGGTCTTATTGCGTACCCATGAGTTAACATCAATGCCAAGGCGTGTCTTGTAGCGCTTGTGTGCGTGCAGTTCAATGGTTTGCGGCCGGTTGAATGGGCCGTTCTCAATGCATTCTGGCTTGCAAAACTGGCGGGCGAGTTCGATGCCAGAGTCTTCGCAAAGGGCAAAACGGTGCACCACTGCAGCGAGTCGACCAACCTTGACATCCGTGATGCTCTTGAACTCAGTGAAGAGACGCGCCGCGCGAGAAAAGAAATCCTTTGTCGGTGAAGAAGCGTTGCGTGTCTTTATTGTGCGCTTGATATCGACGCGGGCGGCCGAAACCTGGAGCGACCAGTCCTCAGTAGAGTCACGGAGAAGCAAGAACGGGACTTCGGGGGGGGCTTGGGGATGCCGTGGAAGGAGCACAGGCTCGCCGGTGAAAAGTTGAAGCCAGGCGTCCGGGAGGAGACGCAGTAGATGCTGACCGGCGACCTGAGAGTTCGGTGTAAAGATTGTTGCCTGGAGAAATGCGACATCGGAAGGCATGGAGATCATTGCCGTTCCACGCGAGTAGATGGAAAGAAAAGATACCAGGAATTCCATGCTGAAGCAATGTTGATTGGGTGTAGCCTCGGAACTGACGCCCGCCTCATGCTATCCCCTGTTCCTCTCGGCAGCCGCGGCCTTCAGGCCTCGGTAACGGGCAAGGGCTTCAGCTGCGGCCGGATCCCCGTCTGCCAGAGCTATGACTAGCTCGATCTCATCACCGTCGAGTTCTTCGTGTTCGAGCAGTTCTTCTGCTAGGGCATCAATCGCCCCCCAGTTCCGCTCGTCGTTGACGAACGTCTGTGCCTGCGCGATCCACTCGTTCTGAAGGCGTTGGAGTTCCGCGTCGGTGGCGTCAGGGTGCAGCCAGCGCAAGATGTCAGCCGCCTTGTCGAAATCGCCGCTCGCCCCACTGCGAGCAAGGGTGTCGCTTTGGTCGGGATCCGAACGTCGTTGTGCTGCATAGCCGGCATACAGGCCGACCAACCGTTGCTCCGCCTCCTCGGGTGTCCACCAGCTACCCGCGCCCTCGTTCTTGCCGGCGTAGTCCCCTTTCGGTTGCACGGTTACCCAGAATAGATCGAATCCATGCCTGCAATCAGCAACTGCGTGGCCAGCCTCGTGATAGGCCACGGACGCTCGTGTTTGTTCTGCGATTGCCATTACCACCTCCCTGTTGTGGCAAGATCACCACACCCTCAGAGGGGTGGCAACTGGCTCCGCAGCGCGAGCCAATAGACGTCCTTCACGCTCCCCGCCGCTCTGCGCGACAACTTCACCTGCATCTGCTGCGGGGCGCCGCCCGCCGGATGTCCAGCTCGAGGCAGATCAGGTGAAGGCGGACCGGCACGCACGGCATCGAGCTGCGCGAACGCCGCGCCCTGGTCCGGTGCATCCAGGCCGGAGGGGGCGGGGTTGCTCCGGGCCCACCTGGGCGACGCTCGCCGAGATGGGCGAGGCCTGGGGCACCTCCCTCCAGTGCGTGGCCCAGCTCCTGGACGGGGCCAAGGCCGCCTCAGGAAGCGCTTGTTGGCTGTCGAGGCGGGCTACGGCGCCAAGTTGGGGGCGGGGCAGAAGCCCGCGGCGCCGGGTCAATCCCCCCGGCGGCGGATTGGATGCGACCAAGCCGCCATTGCCCCGATAACCAGGCATGACGACAGCGCAGAGACCTGGCAGACATTGCCCGCGCGCTGGGCGAGCTGGCGGTCTGTAACGCCCTGGCGGTCCGACAGAGCGTTCGGACCCCCTACCAGAC
>JBDRTC010001067.1:0-9053 GCA_043824335.1 Planctomycetota bacterium
TTCGTATAAGGAGCAGGACGTCTTCCGCCGCACGGTTACCTCGGAACAAGATGGCTGGTACGTTCCAAAAGCGCCTTCGCCTGGGCGGCCTTTTCGCTGTTCACACCGCTCTTGAGCACCTGCTGCATGGCATTGGCAACCACGCGCGGGTCAGTCTGGACGATCTTCTCACCGATCGCCAGCGCCGCCGCTGCCGCTTCTTCCGCGAGGGCTGGATTGGCGAGGTGTGGGATGACCATGGAGATCGCCTTGGCAGAGGGAATGCGGCTGAACGCGGCCAAGACCAGTCGTCGTTCTTCGTCACGTTGCGCCGCCCCAAACGCCGCTTCGCACATTGCCAGCTTTTGCTCCATGGGAAGGCTCATTTGCCGTACGATGCGGATGTAGCCTCGCAAGGCACGTATCCTGAATTTGTCGTTACGAAGCGTTTTGGCAAGATCGAGCAACTTCGGCGCCGCGTCTACGCTCATCCATGTGCCCAGGACGCGAGTTGCCGCATCTTGGAGATCCTCGTTGGCATCCTCGGCGGCGGCAGAGACGCCCTTGAGCGCCCGGGCTCCGCCCACGGAACCGAGCAACTCAATCAAGAAGCACTTCGAGGCGATGGGAGCATTTGGCAGACAGTCTAAGAGTCGACTGGCGCACGTATCCCGATCGGGCATTCTCAGACACGCGACCTTCAGGGTCTCTTGTACCGCAGCCGTCTCTTGAGGAGATTTAGCCGCAAGAAGGCGATTGGTCAGAATCGCGAAGTCCTTCAAGCCGATGATTCGTCCGAGCGTTTTGATCGCGGCAAGACGGACCTGTTCGTTCGGGTCATCCGCCGCCTTGAGAACCGCGGGAAGGGCGGAAGCGATCGCATGCTGCGCGACGAGGTCAAGCAGGAGTGCGCGGGCTTTGGGGTCGCCGTGATCCAGATTCGTCACGATGGCTGTGTCCACCGCGCTGCCGTGCAGCTTCATCAGGCTTGCGTGCGCTGCCTCGGCTAAGACGGCCTCGCCCGATACGGCCGTCTCCAGAAGGACCGTCACGGCAGAAACATCCTCCATTTGCCCCAGAACGTGAATCGCGGCCAAACGGATTTCTTTCGGGCCGCTGGCGGCCCGCTTTCGCATCGCGGGCAACGCCGCCGCGTCCTGGCGATCCCCGATCGCGCAAATCAGCAGCACCTGACGTGCCGGCGGCAGGTTGTCCAGTTCTGCGATCAGCGACCGCGTCACGTCGTCTCCGGGAAGCTCGCGGCTCGTCCTGAGCGCAACGCGAAACATGTCGTTGTCGTCGACTTTCAGTTGCTCGAGCAGCAATGGCAGACCGGCGGACTGACGGGCGAGGATCGCCCCCCGGGTGGCGGCGACGCGAAACTGCTGGGGCACGTCCGCACCGCGAACGGCGTCGCACAGCCGTACGGACTCTTCCCGCTTGTCCTGGGCCAAGAGGCGTTCCACGCTGACCAGACAAGCGTCGGCCGCAGCGCCACGCACCGCAGCCGAACCGCTGGCGAGCGCTCGTTGTAGAGTCTCGGTCGCCTCGAAGGTGGCAATCTGCCCCAGCGCCGCCAATGCCATGGGAGCCACCTCCGAGGCGGGATCGCTTGCCAGCTTGGTCAAGGCGCCCACCGCCTTGACGTCGCGACGAACTCCAATCGAGTTGATCACCCCGGCCAAGAGCCGCCCATGGAGTTTTCCCAGGGCGTCACGCAGGGCGTCGTCGACACTCGGGTCCGGAATCGGCTCCAGGCCAAACCGCGCGTAGCTGCTGAGCCTCTCATCGGCCAAAAGCGCGGCCAATGCCGGCACCGCTTCCTTGGTGCCGATAAGAGCCAATCGCTGGCATGCTTTGGCCTTGTCGAACGGTGCGGCATCCGACTGCAACACCACAATGAGTTTGGCGACTTCGGCACTCCTCGCCGCACCATCCTGCGCACCCGACACGGTCCCTTGGCCCCACGAGCTCGCCGGCGCTAAAGCAATGAGAAGAGCCGCTGCAAGTGTCGCGGACGCGTTTCGGAAACTCCTCATCATAATTACACCTCTTGGTCTTACCGTCTTTGCACCAATTCGGCGGAAGCCTTCGCACACAGCGACTACATGTGCCAAGGCTCGCGCATGGCGCGCGTCCGCATGCGATTGGCCTCGTCGTCACCAATAAACGCTTCTTTCGCAGGGTCGAATGCCACCTTGCGGTCGAGCATCCAGGCAATGGCCGCCGCATGGGAGGCGACGTGCGAAGAGCGGGCGATGTCGGCGTTGGTCACCGGCTGAGCCCGAGATTTCACGCAGTCGAAGAAGTTGCGGGCGTGCGACGTGGCAGAGATCCCCTCCTCTGTGAAGTCCGTTCGCTCCGTCCGCAACGTCTCCGGATGGAGTGCGATCTTCCCGCTATCGCCTGTTTCCACCCAACCTTCTTCTCCTTCGAATCGCACCGGGAGCGACCCGAGATTGAGCCAGCCGTCGGGATCATTGGAACGCATCACCAACTTCACTCCGTTGGCATACCGGGCATGCACGACTCGTTTCGCTGCATAGCCGCGCGCCGCGCCTACCGGCTCAAACTCCACCGGCGTCGTGCCATCGGCTTGGTTGGCCCACTGACACAAATCGACGCTGTGGCTGGCCCAATTCAAGAATCCCCCGCCGGCATTGAAGTCGAAGTGGCACAGCCATCCCCCAATCCCGGCGACGTACTCATGATTGTACGGTCGCCAGGGAGCCGGTCCCAGCCACAGGTCCCAGTCGACCATTTCCTTGGGCGGCTCGGGCTCCGCCGGAAGCCAATCGTGGACGACTTGTGGCCTGTAATAAGCGATGGAGGCATGAAGGGTGTGGAGTTTTCCCAGCTTCCCGCTGCGTGCCAAACCAACGGCGAACTTGAAATTGCCGATGCTTCGCCGCTGCGTTCCGACCTGGAACACGCGCCCGTAGCGCCGCATGGTCTCGGCCAAGATCTGGCTCTCGCCAATCGTCATCGAACAGGGCTTCTCGCAGTAGACATCCTTGCCCGCTTTCGCCGCCATGACGGAGCCCAGCGCGTGCCAGCGGTCGCCCGTGGTGATCAGTACGGCGTCGATGTCTCTTCGTGCAAGCAGTTCAGAAAGGTCGCGATACGTGGCGCAATCCTTGTTGCCGTACTTGCCATCTGCCATATCCTTGATCGCCTTACGCCGATCGGCCCGGATATCGCAGATGGCCAGAAACTGCGCATCCGGCTGTGACAGCATGTCGCGCAGGACAGCGACACCACGGCTGTTGATCCCGATGCCGCCCACCGTGATCCGCTCGCTGGCGGCCGCGCGTCCATCCTTGCCAAGTGCTGGCCCGGGAACAAACACGGGAGCGGCTAGCACCGCGCTGGCCTTGGCAGTCGTGGTAAGAAACCGCCGCCGCGTCATCGTCGAGTTCTTGACGTTCATTAGGAGAGCCCTTCTTTTCAGGTCAGACGTAGTCCCAATCGCGGAGCCAATGGTAGTGGGGCGGGAGGTTGGCGAACGCTCGCCGCAGCCCGGCATCCAGCTCGGCCTGTTCCTGGACGTCCAGCTCGCGGTGCTGGAGCACGGCCAGGGCGACGTTGTCGACCTGTTCCGGCGTGATCAGGCCGGGAATCGGGGCGGTGATCGCCGGGTTGCTCAAGATCGCCCGAATCGTCAGTCGGGCAAGCTTGTTGTCCTCTTCCTTGGAGGGACTGTTTGGCGAGCTGTCACCCTTGAACAGGGAGTTGCTGGCGAACGGCTTGATGCCGAACCAGGCAACGTCGCTCTTCTGGATCATGTGCCAGAGGCTGTCTTCCCAGGACACGTTCTTATCGACGACGGTGTTGCTGCTGGGCTGGCCCTCCTCGATCTTCCCGATCTGACCGTCGGTCATCTTCGTCTTGGCGGTGTACGGGGTAAGGATGACTTCCAACTCCTTGGGATTCCGCTGGATCCATTTCTTCAGGTGCACCCGGTCGTGCGAGGAAACGCCCGTGAAACGGGCGCGTCCCGTCTGCTTGGCCCAGGTGAGCGCCTCGCACGTCTGGTCCATCTGATCGTCGGTGAAATCGCTGGTGACCGCTCCGCACGAAATCCGCCAGACGTCGACGTAATCGGTCCCCATGTCCTTCAGCGCCTGATCGAGCCCTTCCTTTATGGTCTTGAACCAGCCCAGTGGCTTCGGCGGCTCGCCTGCCTCTTTCTCCTTTTTCGCCCTGGAGGCCAAGGTCTGGGGCTCCTGCTCAAAGTTGGAGAAGCCGAGGTACATCTTGTCACGCCGTCCTTTCAGGGCGTGGGCGTACGCGATGCCTTCCCCCAAGGTGCAGGCATCGATGAAGTTGATGCCTCGTTCCATGCAGCGGGTGACCACGTCGTACCGGTTCTTGTGAAAGGCCGCGTTATCGAGGCTGACGGTGTTCCAGGCCCCCTTCACTTGGAGGGCGCCGGGAAGCACGGCACCGACCCGCTTCCAGTGGCCGCCCAGACAGACGACCGAGAACATCAAGTTCGTCTTGCCGCCGCGGCGATATTCCATTTGCTCGTTGTAGTTCAGGATGCCGGCGGTCTTCTCATTGGTGGGATTGCCGGCGTAAACCGTGTAAGTGGGCGTCAACCCCAGAGCCGCACCAGCGGCGCTCAGGGCGCCGGCCTTGACGAAATCACGACGCGTTAGGTTCTCGGCCATTTCTACAACCCTTTGGAAAAGAGGCAATCGTCCGGGGCAGTTCGTGCCCTTATTATGACCGAGTGAGACCGTTCCGCAAGAAGCAACCGTTGTTAGTGGCGACCGTCGTGTTGTGGAGCGAGGCCTGGCGGCTGCGGGTGGAAGACATTGTCGCAGAACCGCCGCATGTGTGGAATCGAGGCTGCCGGGGAATATAATGGCTGTCGAGTGCAACAAGGGTGTTGGCAAGCGATCGGAGTCTCAATTCCATGAAGCACCTCAGCCGTCTCCAATCCGGATTGTTCTTATTGCTTGTCCTGCCGGTTCCTTGTGTGGCCGCCGCAAGCGCGACAGCGCAACAGCCCGTTGGCCATTGGGACTTCCGCGAGCAGGCAGTGGTCGTCGGCGATCGTAGCGGCAACGGCAATGAGTTGCGTATCGAAGGCTGTCAATGGGTCGAGAGCAAGCTCGGCAAGGCGTTGCGCGTGCCGGGCGGCTCGGGCCGCGTCTGGTGCGAGAAACCGGGAGAACCGTTGAGACCGACTCAGGCGCTGGGCGTCATCGCCTGGGTCCGCCCGTTGGGCACCGCCCCGTACGGTGCCGTGGTCAATCACGGCCGGGGCTGGGGCGACGAGGGCACGGTCGGATACCGGCTTCTGGTCTTCTGCGACGGGGTGCGTCTGTTGCTCCGCGCAGGTCGTACGATCAACATCTCGGGGGGAAAGATCCTCCGGGGCCAGTGGAACCAGGTCGCCGCCACGTATGACGGCAAGGAAGCGGTAGTCTTCATCAACGGTGCGTGGATCGCCGACAGCGCCAAGACGGTGCTCGACATGCCTCTCGGCGCCCTGGCCGGCGAAGGCTGGCACCACCTGCTCTGCTCGTGGAGCATGGAAGGCGAAGGCCGTATCTGGCTGCTGGTGGATGGCAAGGGCGTTACCACGCCTCTGGCAGCAGCCCCCGAGCCTGGCCCGCAGATCCCCTGCTACAGGATCTTTCTGGGCGGCTCCTACTTCCCCGAGATCTTCTGCCCGAGCGCCCGGGCGGTGCTCGACGAGCTGCGGATCAGCGACCAGACCGTGGCGAGCCGGCTGACCGGATATCAAGCGTTGGGCTTGCCGAGCGTCGACGTGGACGACCGGCTGATGATGGAGGGCGAGGACCTCTGCCGGCACTTCCTCGACTTCACGGCAACGCTGCAAATGGGCGGCGGCTGGGAGGGCCTCTACACTTGGCCCAATCTGATGCCCGACGAGAGCCCCGGCTCCTACGCCGCTGCCGCCGAGGATGAGTACACCATGCGCCACGTCACCCCCGCGTTCCTGCGGGCCTACGAGGTGTTGGGCGACGATCGCTACCTGCGGGTGGCGGAGCACTGCGGCCAGATGCTCGTCAAAACCCAGGACGAGCACGGGGCGTGGTGCCAGGGCTACATCATCATGCCCGACAAGGCGTATCCGGTCGTTCCCGGACAGGGCTCCATCGAAGAGGGCACGCAGACCGACCCACTCCGCGTCTTGTTCTGGCTCTGGCGCGTCACCGGACGGCCCGAGTACCGTGATGCCGCGCGGCGGTCGGCGGAATTCGTCCTCGCCGGCCAGAAGCCCGACGGGGCCTGGCCCCTCTCGGTCAACTCCCACACCATGAAGCCCGGAGGCGGCTACGGCGGTTACAGCACGCTCAACGATGGCACGACCCTCTGGGGCATGAAGGCCATGCTGATGGGCTGGCACTTGACCGAAGAGCGCAAGTACCTCGATGCCCTGCTGAAAGCCGGACGTTGGGTCATCGGCGCGCAACTTCCCGGCAAGGCGTGCGGATGGGCGGAGCAGTACGGCGACGACGGCAAGCCGGCCTGGGCTCGCGAGTTCGAGCCGCCGGCTGCCTGCCTGACCTCGGTCGGGGACGCTTCCGAAGCGCTCTTCCTGTTGTACGATCTGACCGGCAACGATCAGTTCCTGGCGCCGTTGCGCAAGTGCGTCGCGTGGGGCCTCAACATGCCCGAGCCATACAAGGGATACCTGTACTACGACCCCGAGACGGGCGAGCCGGTGACGGCGAAGGGGTACAAAGTTTACAAGTTCAACGATCCCGCCTTCAAAGAAGCCTCGCCCTACCGGACGTCGCCGGAGTTCTTCGCCAATCTGCAAGGGCGCATCAACGCCCGGGCGAGCGGCCCTCTGATCCCCAGCCGGGACGGGCGGATCCCTCGCCGTGAGTTTGAGAAATGCCCGGTGACCGTCGAGAGCATCGCCTCCGCCCTGGAGGCGACCGCAGCCGCTGCGAAGCAGCCCGTCGCGAACCTGGCCGCGTTCCATCGCGGTGAGTTGCCGGCGGGGCGCATCCTGGGCGAACACCCGCGACATGGCCGCCATTTCTGGCCGGGGAACGGAGCGCCCGAGGTACAGCGGGTGCTGGACTACCTTCAGTGTGCCAAGGTTCTCTCCGGCGAGATGGATGTAACTGCAGTTCCTCGTTATGCTGATGACTACTTCGGGTTCATCGACCCTGCGCGAGATTGGCACAAGACTCCGCTGCTCGAAGTCGAGAAATGATCATCGCTGATGGGCTAACGAGGATCGATGCCATGCCACACACAATATCCACGAGGGGACCTCATGGGAATAAAGGGGTCAGGGAATAAAGCGGGAATAAAGGGGTCAGAACTATTTTTCGGAGAGAATCCTCCTAAGGACCAGCCGGCGCGGCGCAAAAATAGTTCTGACCCCTTTTTCTACCCTTTTTCTACCGACCCCTTTTTCTACCTCGGTCAGCGTCGATCCGGCGCAGCTCAGAGGCTATCCGGTCAGAGGGCGAAGTCGCGATGGGGTTTCCTGGGCTTCTTTTGAGCGGTCATAATCCCCCGCCAAGTGTACGGGCCGGGTTTCAATCCGGGTGTCACTGTTGGGAGATCATACGCGTTTTGCCGAGGAATACAACCATCCCACGGCTACTTGTGGTAGCCCAACGACCCGATGACGGCCAGCATCTCCTCGTAGGAGAGGAACCGCCGCCGGTGACGCACCTTGTACTCGTCGATGGCCAGGGCCAACTCGCCGGCCGCCGGTGAGAGGCCGTCGTGACTGTTGACGAACTGGCGGCGCTCGGCGACGGGTGACGCCGAGAAGGCGTCGTTGTCCCGGCGGTCGACAAAAACCTGGCGTGACGTGTCCAATCCTTGCGACATCTTCGTGTCTCTCCCTTAAATGGCGGCGGTCACCGATACCGACTCTCTCGCAAGCCTGCCTTGCGGTCCGCTCAGCCGAACCGCCCGACGAGTTGATTCCAGAAAGACCCAAGAAACCTTAAGACATAAATCCCCGTAAGTCAAACACACTACTCCGATCGTATCGATCGAATCGGTTAGACCGGCGTTTTCCTCACCGCCGCAGCGGGCCATCGGAACGCAGCGCGAGCTCGGCCCGGTCCAGAAGTTCGCGGCTCGGCTGGTGCCCGGGATCCAGGGCGAGCGCTTCCCGGGCCGCCGCGGCCGCTTGGGCCGGACGCCCCGCGAACCACTCCGCCCGAGCCAGCCGGAAGAGGATTTCCGGCGTCGGCCGCTGCCGGTTGCGGGCGGCCGAAAAGCTCTCCACGGCCTCGTCCCATCGCTGGAGCGCCTCGTAGGCCAGCCCCTCGAAATAGAGCACTTGCTGCGGCTCCTGGCCGGGCGAATAGGCGTCGGAGAGGGTGTGCAACGTGGCCAGCGCACGCTCGGGCCGATTCAACTCGCGATACAATTCGGCGATTTCCAGCAGGATCGCCCGGTCGTGCGGCGCCAGGCCGAGCGCCCGATGATAGTCGGCCAGCGCTTGGCTCGTTTGTCCGTGGGCCCGGCTCACCCGGCCCCGGAGCGCCCACGCGCCGGCATGTTTCGGATCCAGGTCGATCGCAGATTGAGCGCCCTGCCGGGCCAGCTCGACGTGGCCCATCGCCAGTCGCCTTTCGGCCAGGAGGACGTGCAAAGAGGGGTCGTCGAGGGCCTGTCGACAGGCCTCCTCCAACTCGTTGACCGCCTCTTTGTGCTCGCCGCGATGCCAGAGCGCCTCGGCGTAGTGGCGCCGCGCGTCGGGGTCCGACGGGCAGGTCTTCACGGCGTCGGCCAAGAGTTTCTCGGCTTGCTCCCACTCGTCCCTTTCGATGGCGGCGACCCCCTGCTGGCAGAACTGCCGACTGGCCACGAGCGACTGCGACACCGGGCCTTCCCTGCCCGGCAACCGGCACCCGGCCGCGGCCAGCGCAAGCGCGACCGCAACGATTCGAACCAGACCGCCTCGCATAAACGCCCACCCGATTTTACATCCAGCGTGGAGCCAAGCCCTTGCTCTTGTGCACTTCAGTCGCCGCAAGCCGATGCCACCTTGTCAATTCGCGGCATCTGCGCGGAATGGGCGGCGATCGTAGCAGAACCGACCCGTTGCCACC
>JBDRTC010001068.1:0-2781 GCA_043824335.1 Planctomycetota bacterium
TCCGAGTCCGGATCGTAGGGGAGCAGGATCGCGTCGTCCGGCACCTTGACCGGCTCCGGCGGCTCGACCACCTGAACCACGTAGGAGGGGCTCTTCGCCTGCGGCTCGGCCGCGCTTGCCAAAGGCGCCGGGCAAATGCCGATCGCGATGGCCAGAGCAGCCGCCGTGGCAAGCGCCGCGGGCGCCTTTGTCAGGCGGCGGAAGAGTCCGGCAAACCACTTCAGGCACCCGGCCGCGAGATAGTAGGGCACCAGGAGGCAGACGAAGAAGACGGCCAGGTTCGCCGGCCCGGCGGCCGCTTCCCATCCGGGAGCCATCGCCGCAAGCGTGCCCAGGAGAATCACGGCCAGGATGTATCGGAACTTGGCCCGGGCCGATCGGTTCGTCAGCGACAGGCCCAGTAGCGCCACGGCCAGGGCAACGCCCCAGGCGACGCCGTTAAAACGGGGACGATGGGCCAGCGTCACGCTCAGTTGCGGCTCGACGCCCAGGCTCTGGAACGTAACCGCGCCGTCGCCGTCGGGCGACTCTTCCAGGTTGATCTTCAGGCTGCGACGGCCTTGAAGACGCTCGAACGCCACGACGGGCTTGCCCGCCACGGGAGCCGGCGTTTGCGCCGGCGGGGGAACGACTAAGTCTGCTACAGGGAACACTGCTTCACCCAAGACCTCCGGACGACGCACCTCACCGGCCTGCGCGCCTTCCATGCCCATGTCGCTCAACTCCACGGCCGCCTGTTCTTTCGTGGCCGCCTCGTCGACTGCGCGTCCGAAAAGCTGAAACGGTCGGTCCGCGTCGTCTTCAGGCATCGCCTCCGCCGCAACTTCTTCGGATTCTTCCTCCGGCTTGGCGGCCGGCATCGGGGGCGTTTCTTGGCTCTGGGGCATCTCCATGTCGAACTCAACTTCCGCCTGGGGCCCTTCCACGTAATGCTCCAGCGTAAGGTCCGCACCGGTGGAGGCGGCATACTGCGAGTCGTCACTCATGTAGTAGGGCGAGGCCGCCGTGGGACGCCGCGCCGCTTCCCGGGCTGCCTGGAACGGAGGGCTCCACAGGGCTAAGCCGCAAGCGGCTTTCGCGACGGTGAGGATGGCCGGCTCGGGGGGCTCGATTTGGGCGACGAGCGTGCCGTCGGAGCGGACGACTTCGTAGCCGGGCGGCGGATGGAGACGCCAAACGAGATCGGCCATCGGCACTTCCATGCCCTCGGTTTCGCCTGTGGCCCGCAACCGCAGCTTGGGGGCCGGGATTTCGAGCCGGCCGGTGAGCCCCACGGCGTCGACGGGCATCCCGTACACCATGCGGAGCGCGCGGGGCGTTTCGCCCGACGCGGCAGGCAGGCTCATCAGCAGGTGGTCGCCTTCCCGCTGCGGCTTGATCGGCTCTGAGTCGAGGTCGGCCGCCCAGAGGTCCGCGCCCGGTGGCAGCTCCACTTCCAGGTAGACCGCCTTGGTCCGCAGGTCGAAACGGGCCACCGTGACGCTCTCGCCGGCGGCAGAAACCCGCGTGGTCAATTCCGCCCGCTCGGCGATCGTCGGGTGGAGCCGGTACGCGGGTCGGCGGAAGACGTCGACCGTCACCTCCGGCGGCTGATCGAGGAACCCAAACACGCCGAGCAGTCCCCGGCCGGGCCGGCGGCGCGATTCGGAAAGCTCGCCCACGTCGACCCGCCGGGCCTCGGTGCTCACCTGCACTTCCAGCTCCGGGCTTCCCTCGACCGCCACCAGGCCCGACTGGTACGCCACGCCGTCGGCACGGATGATCGGCAGCACAAAGCCTTCGAGCTCCTGCTCGGCGGCCGATTGCTCCTGGTCCACCAGCGGCTGCCGAAAGTCGACCGCCAGGCGGATCTCGCCCTTGCGGGGCTCTTCCAACAGGGCGGTCCAGCGCCGCACGCCGCCGGCGACCTCGCTGGTGAACTGCTTCAGGCGGACGCCCTCGAGCGCCTCAAGCGAAAGATCGGCCGGCGTCTGCTCCGGCAAAAGCAACACAAGCTCGCGCGCCCGGGCCTCGTCGACCTGGTAGACGACCTCGTAGTGCGCCTCAAGCGCGTCGGAATCGACGCGGAGGAAAGAGAACGTCTTGGCCGTGAGGCGCGGCTCGGTCCGGTGGACCAGGAGCGTGGCCTGGTACGGCTGGGCCTCGTAGCGATAGGCCAGCACGCGCCCGGTTGTTTCCGACTCCTCCAGCCCGTACTGCTTCCGTTCGGCAGCATCGAGCGGCATCAGGTTCTCGTGGGCCAACAGGCGGACGTCCATCTCTCCGTCGGGCGCTTCGACGGCAATCGCGCCCACGTCTTCGGCGGCCCCGGCCGCGGCGAACCGGGGGAACTCCACCTCCTTCGATTCCCACTTGCCCAGCCAATCGGGCGGAGTGCTCCGGGCGTTGAAATAGACGCGAAACTCCTCGCCCGGCGAAACCCCTTGCGGCAAGCGCACGTGGATTCGCCCCGGTCCCCCCTTGGGGCCGTATCGCTCGAAGGCGAGCGGATTTCCCTCGGGAGTCGTCACGCCCGTGACGTGCCAATCCGGGGGCGTGGAGAAATCGAAGCCAAAGAGCTTCTCCACGGCGGGCGTGAGAAAGAACTCACCCTTGACCTCCTGACGCTGCTCGCCCAAGAGCAGAAGCACGTTGGTCATCACGGCGATCTCGGCCGGCGGCTTGGTGAACCGGGCCGATAGCTCGAACCGCGATTGCGGGGCGTAGTAGGCCACGACGGAACGGAGCGTAGGGGCCCCGGGCTCGGCCTCGAAGACCGACTCGGGAATCGCCTGGTGGAGC
>JBDRTC010001069.1:0-3724 GCA_043824335.1 Planctomycetota bacterium
TGCCGCGACGACGCCGATCACCGCCGCGGGCACCCAGACGGATACCCGCAAGAGGCCCATGCTCATGCCCACGGCGAGCGCGTCGATGCTGGTGGCTACGGAGAGTGTGACCAGGCTCAGGCCGCGAGTGGGGTCCGTTTCGGAGTTCCGCGTTTTCGGGGCGCCGGCCTCCAGGAGCATTTTTCCGCCGACGAAGCCGAGCAGCACAAACGCAATCCAGTGGTCGTAGGCGGCGATGTAACCGGCCAGCTCTTTGCCGGCCAGCCACCCCAGGATCGGCATCATGGCCTGAAAGAGGCCGAAATGAAAAGCGATGCGGAAGGTGTGGCGGGGCGTTACCGAGGCTAGGGTCAATCCGGCGGCCAGGGAAACGGCGAAGGCATCCATCGCCAACCCCACCGAGATGCCGAGCAGATTCAGCCAGTTCAAGAGATCCCCCTCGGCAGAACCCCAACGATCGCCTGCCCCGCAACATGGGGGGCATCCTCCCGATGGTCATAACCGGACTTCTGGAAATGATACGTGGTCGCGGGCTTCGATGAAACCGAGCCGGCTCTCTTGTCGGGCCGGACCTCGCTTTCGCCATACATGGACATCTACATGTTTAGACGCGGAAATCTATAATTGACTGGCGAGGACTCGACGGAGACCGTGGAGCGAGCGTGGTCGAGCCGCTCGTCGAGAGGCCCCGCAACCGAGCCGTTGCGCGGGAGCTTGTGCCCTATCGAGTGGGGCGAACGACGTTTGAGGAGCATGATGATGCAGAACCGAGCATTGTGGCGGGGCGTGCTTGCCACGTGGGCGGCGCTGGCCCTGGCGTTCGGCACGCCCGCGGCGGAACCACCCCAGCGCGATACCGCCAACGAAACCTCGTCTGAAACGCCCCGGCGCGATACGCGTAGTCCGACGTTTGATGAACTCATGCCCCGCTGGGACCTTGGGGATCGCTGGGTGGTGGAGACGGTCAGCCGGCCCCTTCAGGTGCGGGGGGAGACGAGCGTCGAGACGGTCTGCCGACCCATCCAGTGGCAGTTTGCCGTCCGCAAGTTCGAGAAAGCGCTCACCGACGACTGTTACCGCGTGGAGATCAAGTGTCTGATGGCCGGGGCCGAGCAGCCAGCCACGGTGCTTTGGATCGACCGGAAGTCGCGGGCGTTGCGCCGGATCGAGACCCAGCTTCCGGTTCCCGGGGGCTTCCAAACCGTGACTCAGAGCTTCGAGTTCTCCAGCGGCCAGCCGTCGCCGGTGCTGGGCCCGTTGACCGCCTTGCCCGTCGATTTGCCGTTGTTCGTCGGCGGCGAGGCAAAGGGGATGCAGACGTTCGCCTACGAAACCCACTTGGGAACGCCCGGGGTCAAGAACGTGGGCGAGCTTGGCTTTGCCCACCAGATCGAGCAGCAAGTGACCCCGGTTCCGTATGCCGAGGTGAAGGGGCTGCTGAACGACTCTTATGCCAAGAGTCTCACCGAGCAGCCGACGGTGGAAGTGCGGCTCAAGGGCCACGACCGGCAGGTGCGTCAGTTGTGGCAGCCCGGGCTTCCATGGCCTGTCTACACCAATGCGGGTTCCACGGTATGCCGATTAGTGAAGGTGATTCCAGCCGGGCAAGAAGACGAGAATGAGGGAGGCCGTTGAGATGAAACGCCTTTGGATTGCCGGGCTGATATTCGTTGCGATGGCCGCCGGGCGGGCGACGGAAGGGGCCGTGGAAGAGGCCGCCTCGCGGCACACTCCCTGGTCGGGCTATTGGTGGCCGATCGGCAAGGGGGAGATCCTCGGTCCGTTGGCCAAGTACGACCAGCTTACGGGCCAAGGCGCCGCCGCGTGGGAGCACCAGACGCATCCGCCGGGACCCGACGTGCCGGAGTGGTTCGGGTACTGCCATGCCTGGGCCTCGGCCTCCGTCCTGGAATTCGAGCCGAAAGAGCCCCGCCAGGTCCCCGGCCCCCCGGGATCGCCGCCGATCACCCTGGGCGTGGGAGACCAAAAGGCCTTGTTTGCCGCCAGTCACGCCCTCGACGTGGCCAACCACTACGGGGAGCGGTTCGGCGACGGCCAGGGGCCCGAAGACTTCTACGATATGGCGCCCGATACGCTCTGGCAGCTACTGCGAATGCACATCAAGGAGCAAAGGCTGCCGATCATCATGGATCTCGAGGCGGGGCCGGAGGTCTGGAACTATCCGGTCTTCGCGTACCGGGTCGAGTATGCTCCGTCCGGGCCCGGGGGCTTGCAGACGGCCCAACTCAGCTTGTGGGCGGCCGACGACGCCGTCCCGCCGGATCACGTGGGGGTGGAAATCCACTTTCAGACGTACACGTTCACGTTCCTCTTGCGCAACGGGTCGATCGTAATGGGATCGGGCCGCTGGATCGGGCAGAGCCTTCAGAATCATCCCGATTTCGCCTGGTATCCCTACGTGGCGATGCCGGAGAACCCTCACGTCGAGTACGGTGCCGTGAAGCAGATCAACGGCAGCACGGGCTCGGGGCCCGGGAGCGGCACGTTGCCATCGGACGGCGAGCAGGGAGCCGGCGTGCTCTCGTCGAACGACACGTTCCTCAGCCCCCTGCAACTGGTCGCCACGATTGCCGAAAAGACCTCCCGCTTCGCCCTGGACGTGACCGTCGACCGGTTCGATGGCGGGCAATACGCGGTCGGCGATCCGCTCGTGGTTCGCGGCACGTCGGAGCAGCCCGGCCACCTGTACCTCTTCTACATCGACAGCCAAGGGAATCTGGCGCTCCTGTACCCGAAGCCCGGGCAAGACAATCGCATCGCGGCCCAGCAGCCGTTTGTCGTTCCAAAGCGGGAAGAAGGAGGCCCCTCTGTTCCAATACGGCTTGCCGGGCCCTTCGGGGTCCATCGGATCAAAGCCGTGGTGACCAGCCGGCCACTGGTGCTGACGGGCCTGGTTCCACCCGGTGGCCTTCAGCAGCAGACGATCCCCGGCGGGCCCCAGCAGCAGACTATTCCTGGCCGGCCCCAGCAGCAGACTATTCCCGGCGGTCCTCAACAACAGACCACTCCCGGCGGCCCTCAGCAACAGACCAGCCCGGGATACCAGATGTCTCAATTCCGCTGGTATCCGTCTCAGCGGCAGCAGGTGAAAGCCCTGTTGCTCGAATACCAAGAGGAAAAATCACTGCCGTCGAAGGACCTCGACGGAATTAGCGTGCCGGAGTTGCTCAACATGTTCGCGCAGGACGAAGTGACCTTTTACGTGGGCCCTCGGGAGAACTGAGAGCCGGACACTGAACCCGGAAAGTCAGAACCATGAACCTACTCGGCGGAATTTACAAGCACGTTGTCTGGCTCGCGCTCTTGCCGATTCTTCCGGCCACTGGGGCGGAAACGGATGAACCGGGGGACCCTCGCGGGGTCGTGGTGGAGGAAATCCGCAACGACCGGCCCTCGTTCATGGTCCGCGTCGACGTGGACCACCCGGATCGGACGTACCGGGGCGGCGAGGAAATGCGGGTTCGGGTCGTGTCAGAACGGGCCGGCTACCTATACCTGCTCTACTGCGACGCGAACCGGGAGATCACCTGCCTGTTTCCGTTCACGGCCGACGAGAGCAACTACATTCCCGCCGGCCGGCCGATCGACATCCCTCAGCCGGGCTCTCGATTCCGGCTGCGGATCGCGCCGCCAGACGGCCAGGAGGTGCTCAAGGCCATCGTGTCGCTGGCCCCCTTGGATCCCGGCCAGGTGAAGGCCCTCG
>JBDRTC010001070.1:0-7049 GCA_043824335.1 Planctomycetota bacterium
AAACGTTCGTCGTGCTCAGCGGGACCCTGCGGCTCGACATCGAGGGACGCCACTACACGCTTTACCCTGGGGATGTGCAACTGGTCCAGCAGGGCGTCTGGCATGAATTCTGGACCGACACGGGAGTCATCTTTGAAGAAATCTCCAGTCGCGACGTATCGAACGACTCCTTTTACGAAGACAAGGACATCAACCGGATGTCCCGCTCGAGCCGCAAGACGCGCGTAAACCAATGGGGGCGATACCAGATTCGCCCCGACGAGTCGAAACGGAACCGCGCCGCGGCGTGAACCCGCCCTTGTTTCTCTCTGCCGGCAAGTAGCAGGAAAAGACCAATGCTCGCCAAGCCGATGCGGATCCTCTACGTCTTCGAAGAGCGCATTCCCGAGGAACTTCGCCAACTGGTCATCGACAGTTTTCCCCGGACGGAATTCGTGCTGGACACCATGACGTATTCCGAACCCGAAAAGCAGCAGTGCGCCAAGATGCGGTGGGCGGACGCCGTGCTCTTTGCCCCCGGCCGGCACCTCTCGGAGGCCGTATTCGAGAGCGCTTCGCACGTCCGGCTGATGCAACTGTGGAGTTCGGGGTACGACAAGTTCAACACCGCCGCTGCCAGGAAGTATGGAATTCCCGTGGCCAACAACGGAGGCGCCAACGCCATTTCCGTTGCCGAGCACACGCTCCTGCTCATGCTCTCCGTGAACAAGCGTCTTCCCGATAGCCACGCGCGAACCGTCCAGGGGCGCTGGGCCGGCAACAGCCATGGCACGGACATGTTTCTGTTGCAGGACAAAACACTCGGGATCGTTGGGTTTGGCAACATCGGGCGAGCGGTCGCTCAACGGGCGGCGGCGTTCCAAATGCGCATTCTCTACTCGGATCCACATCGGGCGCCGGAGCAGGTTGAGCGGCAGGTGGCCGCGCGACGATGCAGCCTGGACGAACTGCTCTCCTCTTCCGACATCGTTTCTCTCCACGTGCACCTCAACGCATCGACGGAAGGAATGATCGGCCAGCGGGAGCTCGACTTGATGAAACGCTCCGCCTTGCTCATCAACGTGTCGCGTGCCCAGCTGGTCGAAACGGAGGCGCTGACGGAATCGCTGCGAACCGGAAACATTCGAGGCGCGGGCCTGGACGTCTATGACGACGAGCCCACTCGGCCCGGAGATCCTCTCCTTCAGCACCCCTATGTGGTCGCCACGCCTCACATGGCCGGGTCGACGTACGACGCGTACGTTGCCGCGCTAACAAACTGTGTGCAGAACTTCTGCCGTGTCCGAGACGGACTGGAGCCGCTATGGGTGGTCAACGAGGAACACGAACATGCCCTTGCGTGAAGACTGGGAATTCAATGTGCTCGGGGTCTACAACTACCGAAAGCCCGGGCATCTCCGCCACTACATGGACTTCATCGCGGAGAACCACGACTGCATCGAAGGGGATATCCTCGAGGCCGGGGTCTACCGGGGATGCTCGCTTCTGGCGGTCGCTTTGCTGCTCAAAGATCTTGGCTCGCCCAAACACGTCTATGGCTTCGACACGTTCACGGGATTTCCCCCGGTGTACCACCCGAATGACGATGTGTCCCAATTCGACGTGTTGAGAAAACATCGCCGTATTTCCGAGAAGCATCTCCAAAAGGTGAAGAAGAACTTGCTTTTCAGATCGCTTGAACTGGGAGAAAACAACAAGCCTTCGCCCGCTTCGCTTTCGCTATCCGGCGATTTCTCAAACAACTGTCTTGACGCGCTCCGGCGCAAGCTTGAATTGCTGGAACTCGACAACGTGACACTGGTGGCCGGCCCTTTTGACGAAACCATGGGATCGGCGACTCGCCAGCCTGGCCGTCTGATGGCCGCCTTGCTGGATTGTGATCTCCATGAAAGCTACCGCGTTGCGTTGCCCTTTATATGGAGTCGCCTCTCCATCGGTGGATACGTTGCGCTGGACGAGTACTATTCCCTCAAATTCCCGGGAGCGCGCATCGCCACGGATGAGTTCTTCCAGGACAAACGGGATGGACCGCAGCGCCACAAGCCCAAGCGAGGCGATTTCCAGCGGTGGTATGTCCGGCGACTCACTCAAAGAGCCGCTTGAGTCCCGCAGAAACTCATAGGCGAAACCCGTCCACCCCTCTTGTCGTCACTCTCCTCGGGGAGTGGATTGACGGTGGCGATTGCGATTATCCGACAAGCGTAGAGGAAGTCTTCATGAGCGAAGTACCGTGTCCCGTTTGTGCCTGCACAAGAGGGGAGTCGATCGAGACTATTTGGCATAATACGGAACAGCTCGCCTACGTGGCGTGTGCGGAGTGTGGGCTGATACAGCTTCTTCCCAGACCTACGTCGCAGGAACTGGCCGACTATTACGCCGACACCTTTTGGCCGGAGCATGAATCCTCCCCCCAGCGCCAGATCCAAAAGCAGGCGCATCGGGCGGCCCATATTCTCCGCTTCACAAAGGGACACCTGGACCGCGTGCGGCAGCGGAACCCAGGAGGCAAGGTGAGGATTCTGGAGATTGGCAGTTCCTACGGACGGACGCTGCGTGAGCTTGGTGATTATGTGGCGGCCGCCGGGGGCGACCCACTCCTGTTCGGTATCGAACCGTCCAGGCACGCGATGGAAGTCGGCCGCGCCTACTATGCCAACATCCGCGTCATTGGAAGTTCCATCGACGACATCGCTTGCCACAACACGGATCCATTTGACCTTATCATCCTTTCCCACGTACTCGAACATCTGCCGGCCCCCGTCCGCTCATTGGAGCGGGTCGCAGGCAGTCTGGCTCGCTTCGGCGCCCTCTATATTGAGGTTCCCTACTACTACGGTCATCCTTCAACAGAATACGCGCATCTGTTCTGTTTCACCGAGGTATCGATCTTGAATTGCCTGTCGAGGGCTGGGCTGCGGTCAACCTCGGTTGTCGTCGACGGGCACGATGAGCCGTTCCCTTTCTACATCAAGTGTCTTGCGACCAAGGCAAACGGCGAAATGCTCCCGATTCGCTTCGAATCGCCTCAGCGCATCAAGATGCGGCGGGCGGCGGCCATGGAGCGGTTTCGCGCATTCCGGGCCGCGCGACCACGGACATGGCCGGCCAATGGTGACCCTGCGGCTTTCCCACGAATACCAAACGCGATTCACTGAGTTTGACAATCGCACCAGACAAGAACCTATGCACATTCTTTACGTACTTCGGCGTTCGCTCGACCTGGCCTCCCAGGGCGATATCATCCGGCGCTTGTGCAGCCTGGGGTGCATGGTCACCGTCCTCTTTCAACGGGACATGGAGCCGTCTTCCCCGCACCCCGCGCTTGAAGAGCTTCGCCGATCATGTCCCTCCGTAGTGTTTGACTGGGTTATTGAACCCCGCCGCGGCATCGGCGACAAATTCGCCACCGTGGTGCGAAAGACACTCACGGCATCCGCCTATCTGCAATTATCCGGACAATCCGAGTTCATCAGGCAACGAGCCATCCTCGCAGTCCCCCAACCGGTCCGCACTGCCTTTGCCTGCCCGATCCTCAGACGCTCACTTTCCAGCGGCGGATGCATTCGCGGGCTCCGTGCTCTCACCCGGCGCCTTCCCGCCGACTCGCGCATCGAAGAATACCTGAAACGCTCGTGCTTTGATGCGGTTGTCGCGTGCCCGAGCAATGTCTTCGGCAGCAGCGAGTATCGCTATGTCGTTGCCGCAAACCGGGTGGGGATCCCCACGATCGTGCCCGTGTTCTCGTGGGACGGCCTTACCACAAAGGACATCCTCCCCGTAGTTCCCAACATGGTTCTGATCTGGAACTCCGTGCAGCGGAAGGTCGCGGCTACGCTCCACCGAATCCCCGCCGAGAGAACCGTTACAACGGGGGCCTGCCGATTCGACGGCTGTTTTCGGGCGCGACAGTCGCCGGAGGCACGTCGCACGTTTCTATCGAGATTGGGGCTCGACGAAGAAGTGCCGTATGTGGCGATCCTCGCCACTTACCGCTGCGGCGAGCTGGAGGAGAGACTGATAGAGGAAATGTTGGCCGCCTTCCGCGTTCACCCCAGCCAGGACGTGCGAAAGCTGCGGATCATCTATCGGCCGTATCCGCTCCTTCCGATATTTCCGCAGTTCGTCACCTCGCGTCACCCAGCAGATCAGGCAAGTGAATCCCCTCGCACTCGTTCGCACGGTGCCGCTGGGCGTCGATGCCTCTCTTTATCCGTTCATCCGCGCCGCCAAGCGCGTCGACGAACCCGTTGTAACACTGATCGGCTCAATGCACTGGTATCCCGGCTATTCGGCCGCGAGGCGTTTGCTCACGCGTCTGTGGCCAAGGATCAAGGCCAGGGTCCCCAATGCCCGGCTGCAGATTGTGGGATGGAACGCCTGCAAGATGCTTCACGAGTTCAGGGCCTTGCCGGACGTTGTTGTTCAAGAAAACGTTGCCGATACGGGGCCGTACTTTGAGCGCACAAGCGTATTCCTCTACGCCCCCGAGCGAGGGAGCGGAATGAAAGTGAAGATTCTGGAAGCCATGGCATACGGAGTTCCCGTGGTGACAACGAGCGAGGGTGTTGAAGGACTGCCGGCAGTCGACGGGGAGCACGCGGGGATCTCCGAGACGGACGCGGGGCTCGTCGAACGAACGGTTCGGCTGCTGCGAGACCCGCGCGCTCAAAACCGCCAACGCATCGCGGCGCGCCAACTGGTGCAACGGCATTGCGGGCCGGCACAGACATTGGACGGCGTTGAGGCGATGTACGACCGTATGGTGCACGAACAAGCGTAACAGGAACACTTTCATGAAGAGGGTGCTCATCTTCGGCTGCTGCGGATTCATCGGATCGAGGCTCTCGCGACACCTGCGCAGGACAGGTTGGCACGTGACTGGTGCGGATGTAGCCAGGCCGGCCAACAAGATTGTGGACGATTTCGAGCCTTCGAACAACGACGTAACACGGCTGATGGAGATATTCGGCGCGCCGTTTGACGTGAGCATCAATTGCGCGGGGGCCGCGTCCGTACCCTTGTCCTACGAAGATCCCGCCAAGGACTATTCCTTGAACAGCCAGCTCGTATTTCACATTCTCACCGCAATCAGAAAGACGCAGCCGAGTTGTCGTTTTGTCAACTTGTCGAGCGCGGCCGTCTACGGAAATCCCGCCCGGCTCCCCGTGAGCGAAAGGGAGCCGGCGCGTCCCATATCCCCCTACGGCGTACACAAACACATCAGCGAGTTGCTTTGCAGTGAATTCAGAGACTGCTTCGGGCTCAAAACGACGTCGCTGCGGGTTTTTTCGGCATACGGTCCCGGGTTGAGAAAGCAGCTTTTCTGGGACCTGTTTTGCAAGGCACGGGAGAACGAGGAAATCGAGCTGTTTGGCACCGGTCACGAGACGCGCGACTTCATTTACGTCGACGACCTGGTGCGTGCCGTTGAGTTGATCATTCGGACTGCCCCATGGGAACACCCCTCGATTAACGTCGCCACAGGGCAAGAAACGGAGATCGAGGACGTGGCGCGTGTATTCTGCCGGGAGTTTCCGGAGCCCCGACAATATCGCTTCACTGACCACGCCAGAAAGGGCGATCCGGACCGATGGGTCGGCGACATCGCTCTGTTGCGCAACCTCGGATTCGAGCCGAGGGTGTCGGTCGAAGAGGGAATTCGAAAGTACATCCGGTGGGCCGGCCGAGACGCCGCGCGCGTGAAGCGCGGGCGGTACACGGAGGCGGCCTGAGATCTCCTGTCGCCGTGTTGGCTCATCTCTGCTTTGTAGCTGCCCGTTTCCAAGGATCCAGCCGATGCGTTTCGCCAACGGATGTACGATGAGGGGATGACCTACCTGGCCGAAGTTGGCTTCCTTGATTCGATCACCGCGGGACGCGGTGCCAGGGCTGCCAAGTCGCGGCCGCTGCCCCGCGGCAACCGGAGACCGGCAAGTGCCGCGAGACTCGATTGTCGGTCACGATGAGCGCGGCGAGAGGTCCTCGTTCATTGCATGTTTCAAATCGACAGGTCCGTCAACCAACGGGACAGCTACGATGGAATACGCGGGACAGCGACTGACGGGCGGGTTGGCGCTCGAATTGAGGAATCCCTGGACCTGGGTAAGCGTCGCCGCGTTGTTGCGATTGGGGATGTTGTTCAGCCTGGGGTTCCTCGGCGAGTCGGCGGCGATTCAAACACGGGTCGGCGAAAGCTGGCCGGAGAGGTTATCGAATCCATCCGGGGTCGTGGAATTCCTGCAACACCGCGTCTATTACCGGCCGTTGACGGAAGATGAGATCTGTTACGACGAGATGGCGCGTAACCTTACCTTGGGGCGCGGATTTGTGTTGGACAGGACCTGGCAAATCACCATCCCCGGGCGGCCTGCCATGTACGCGGGTTGCTGCTACCCATTGTTCATCGCAGGTGTGTACCTGGTCTTCGGTGTTGGCAACGAGCTGCCGGTGTACCTGTTCCAGATCGCCGCGCATGCCGCTGCTGTATGGCTGGTGTTTCGCACTGCCCAGCGCTTTGCGGGTCCGACGGCGGGTGCCATTGCCGCTGCGTTTTACAGTTTCCATCCCATGCTCATCTGGTCCGGCGTGGCGATGATGAGCGAGGCGCTGGTGGTTCCGTTGGTGGCGGTGCTGTTCTGGTTGTTGGCCGATCGCGACGCGCTGGGCGCGTTTGCTTCACGGAAGATCCTGAGGGCTGTTGCCGTCGGCAGCGTCATGGCCGCGCTTTGCCTGACCCGATCAACGCTCGCCTATTTCGTCCCGGTGGTGGCAGTGCTGCTGGCGTACGAGGCGCGTCCGCGGGCATCCTGGTGGCCCTCGTTCGCCAAACCCGTGTTGTGTCTTCTCGTGTTTGCCGTGATTTGCGCGCCATGGGCAGCGCGGAACTACGTCCATTACGGTCGGTTTATTCCCTTCTCCACAAAAAAGGGCTGCAACGCCTACGTTTTCAACCATTCCGGCTTGACTGTTCAGTTTGGCCCCGGCGCAGTCGGAGGACCGCAGCCCCTGGACCTTTACGGACCGGAGTTTGCGGCGCTGTCGAGTGAAGT
>JBDRTC010001071.1:0-3974 GCA_043824335.1 Planctomycetota bacterium
ATTCATCCTTCATCCTTCATAATTCAGCCTTATGTTCGCCCGCGCCGCCACCTCCTGGACTATCCTGCGGATCAGCATCGAAGAGCGGCTGGTCTATCGGGGGGATTTTGCGCTGGGCACGCTGATGCGGTTCTTGCCCATCGTCACGCAGGTCTTTCTCTGGGGGGCCGTGTTCTCGGCGCGAGGGACGGCCGGCGGGGACGAGTCGAGGATCGTGGGGTACTCGTATCACGACTTTGTCGCCTACTACCTGCTGGT
This sequence comes from Planctomycetota bacterium, assembly GCA_043824335.1. GTDB lineage: Bacteria > Planctomycetota > Planctomycetia > Pirellulales > Thermoguttaceae > JBDRTC01. The sequence goes on from JBDRTC010001071.1 coordinate 259, forward strand.
GATGCTCAGCCGGGCGTTTTCGAGCATGCCGGGGCTGGCCTCGGGAATCGCCCGAGACATCCGCGACGGCACCGTCAAGAAATATCTCATCCAGCCGATCGACATGATCGAGTTCCTGTTCCTGAATCGGGTCGCCCACAAGCTGGTCTACTACGCCGTGGCCTTCGGGCCGTTTGCGCTGGTCTTTGTCCTCTGCCGGGGGTACTTTTCCGGTTGGCCCGGCGCTTCGACCATGGCGGCCTATCTGGCCTCGCTGGGGATGGCTTTCCTCCTGGGCTTCTTCCTCGAAGCCACCATCGGGATGCTCGGTTTCTGGTTTTTGGAGGTCAGCTCGCTGTTGTTCGTCTACATGCTGTTCAACTTCTTCTTTTCCGGCCACATGTTCCCCATCGACATGCTGCCGGGCGCGTGGCGCACGCTGGTCGCGCTGATCCCGCTTCAGTACCTGGCATACTTCCCCGCGGCCGTGTTTCTGGGCAAAGTCACCGGGCCGGATTTAGTGCGCGGATTACTGATTCAGCTCTCTTGGGTTCTTTTTTTCATGCTCGCCAGCCGTCTGGCGTTTCACTACGGGGTGCGTCGCTATAGTGGTTTCGGAGGTTGAGTCCAGTCATGAGCTTCCGTCCCTCCTATTTCCGCGTGCTTCTCACCTTCGCCCGGAACAGCCTGGTCCGCGACATGACCTTCCGCGCCAACTTTCTGATCGAAACGATCTCCTCGATGTCGTGGATCTTCATGAACCTGGGGTTTTACATCCTGATCTTCCGCCACACGAAGGAAATCGGCGCCGGGACCGGCTGGGGACAGTACCAGTTCTTCCTCTTCCTCTCCACCACGCTCCTGATCAACAGCCTGATGCAGATCCTGTTCATGCGGAACGCCCACGAGTTCAGCGAGCTGATCCGCACGGGCACGCTCGACTTCGCGCTGGTCAAACCGATCGACACGCAGTTCCTGATCTCGTTTGGGCGCGTGGAATGGTCGTCGGTGGGGAACCTGGTGGTGGGGCTCTTGCTGATGGCCTATTCCCTTCGGAAAGTCGATTACGTGCCGGGGCCCGTGCAGGTGGTGCTCTATCCGATCTACGTGGCCTCGGGCGTGGCGATCCTTTACAGTCTGATGATTACGCTGGCGACAACGGCCGTCTGGCTGGGCCGGAACCAGACGCTCTACAACTTCTGGTTCTACATCACCAACTTCTCCCGCTACCCAATGGAAATCTATCAGGGACCCCTGGGAAACCCGCTGCGGTGGTTCTTCACGTTCATCATCCCGGTGCTTGTGGTGGTGAACGTTCCGGCGCGGCTCCTGGTGCGGCCGCTCGACCCGAAATCGACCGAGGACTGGCTCCTGCCGCTTTTCGCCATTTTTGCCACCCTGGCCAGCCTCGCCGCCTCCCGCTGGATGTTCAAACGAGCGCTCAGGAGCTATCGCAGCGCGAGTAGCTGAGGGACCCGAATCCGTGATTTGTGTTCCTAGAAGCCTCACAGCTTGCGGCCTCCGAACGCGATGTCTGGGGGCTCAAAAACAACAAGTTGGACATTCTTGTTGTTTTGCAGCCCCCTATTCAAACAACCGGGTGATTTCGTCGCGCGAGAACGTGGGGAGCGGACGGAGCGAACGATCCGCCGCACGCACGCGGCATCCCTGCCCGGCGGGAACCACGTCGCCGATCTTCGTGGCGGGAATACCCTCCTCACACAGCCGGCCGACGATGGCCGGCGCCCGGTCCTTGGCCGCGGCGATCAACAGGGAGCCGGACGCGATCAGCCCCAGCGGATCGAGCCCAAAATGCCGGCAGAGCGTGTCGCACTCGGGTAGTAGCGGGAGTTGGTCTTCGTCGATCGTGAGCCCGACCCGGGCGGCCTGGGCCAGCTCCCAGAGGCCGGTGGCAATGCCCCCTTCCGTCGGATCGTGAAGCGCGTGGACCCCGCCCACCTCGAGCGCCAGCCGGGCCTCGCCGACCACGCTGATCCCCGGCACGTGGAGGAAATCGGCGCATCGGCGGAGTTCGGCGTCGGGCAGGACGTCCCGCAGCTCGTCTTCCTTCTCTCGGGCGATGATGGCCGTTCCCTCGACGGCGATGCCCTTGGTCAGAAGGAGCGCGTCGCCCACTCGGGCCCCGCTGGTCGTCACGTAGCCGTCCGGGGCGACCTCGCCCAGCATCTGGCCGACCACAATCGGCCGTGGAAGACCGTGGGTGATCTCGGTATGCCCGCCACAGAGCGAGACGCCCAATTGCCGGCACGCTTCGTCGAGCTGCCGGAAGATGGTTTCCGCAAGCTCCGGCGTCGCTCCGGTTTCGGGCAACAGCACCGTGGCCAGGAACCAGCGGGGCGTGGCCCCCGTGCAGGCTACGTCGTTGGCGTTCACGTGAACGGCGTACCAGCCGATCTCGTCGGTGGCAAAGGTGACCGGGTCGGTCTTCGCCACCAGATAGCGGTCCCCCATGTCGATGATCGCCGCATCTTCCCCCACTCTCGGCCCCACGACGACGCGCGGGTCGGCGGTCGTGTACCGCTCCAACAGATCCTCAAGCAGGTTCGCCGGCAGCTTGCCAATCGGGATCGGACTTGAAGGCAATCTCATCCGGTGGTCTCCTCGATTCGGAATCGTTCTGGCAGCGCATTCACAACGCGGTGGATCAATGATACCATGCAGTGACCGCTTCGATAACCACACGCCCGGGAGAGCCACCATGTTGCGATTCTGCCTGAGTTTTGGCTTCTTAGTGACTTGCTCGCTCGGCAAGGCCGCTTTGCCGCTCCCCGTGGGCGAACCGGCCGGCAAACCGGAGTGCGTTCGCAGGATCGACCTTCGGGATTTCGGTGGCTGGGTCTGCCGGTTCGGCGACCTGGACGACGACGGCGCCGCGGACGCCGTGTTTGTGCAAACGGTCGGCCAACAAATCACGTGCGTCACCGCGATCAACCTCGACGGCGACATCCTCTGGCAGCGGGGAGAAGCCGACAAGTCGCAGAGCCGCATCAGCTCCGACGCGGCCATCCAGATCTACGACTTCGACGGCGACGCGAACACCGAGGTGCTCCTCATCGAGGGCACGACGCTCCGCTTCCTCGACGGCCGGAGCGGCCAACCCGAGCGAGAAGCGCCGGTGCCCAGCAACGACAGCATCCTCATCGCCAACTTCAGCGGCGCGAAGCGACCCGGCGACATGCTGATCAAGGACCGTTACGAGAACGTCTGGGCGCTGGACAACAACCTCCAACCCCTTTGGAAGGCCGCGCTGAACACCGGCCACTATTCGATGAACGTCGACCTCGACCGCGACGGCCGCGACGAGCTGATCTGCGGCTACACGTTGTTCGACGACGACGGCCGCGTGCTCTGGGACCATCCGGAGTTGCCCGCGCACGCCGACGGGATCGATGCCGACGACATGGACGGCGACGGCGTCGCGGAGATCGCCGTGGCGTGTAGCAAGGATAGCGCGTTGCTCTCGGCCACCGGCAAGCTCCTCTGGCGCAAGCCGCACACGCATTCCCAACACGCGGTGATCGGGGCCTTTGCGCCGGAACGGGAAGGCAAGCAAGCGGTCTTCGTGGATCGCATTCAGGCCTATGATCCAAACGGGGGCATCGTCTATTGCTATCTCAAGGACGGCACCGAACTCTGGCACACGCCGCCGCAGGGCGGCCTGACCATTGCCAGCACCATCGACGGCTGGACCGGAGAGCCGAACCGGAGTTTCGTCT
>JBDRTC010001072.1:0-7589 GCA_043824335.1 Planctomycetota bacterium
GGGGATGATGGGGAACCCGGGGCAGGCCAACTATTCGGCCTCCAAGGCGGCGGTGATCGGCCTGACGCGCACCGTCGCCCGGGAATTGGCGGGGAGGAACATCACCGTCAACGCCGTGGCGCCCGGCTTCATCGCCACGGACATGAGCGCTGCCCTGGGGGAAGAGGTGATTGAGGAGATCAAGAAGCAGACCCCATTGGGACGTCTTGGAGAGCCCCAAGACGTGGCCGATGCAGTGCTGTTCCTGGCCAGCGAGGCGGCCGCCTTCATCACGGGGCACGTTCTGGTTGTCGACGGGGGGCTGACCGTGTAGGATTCGCGGGTTGCCCAAAATGCGGGTTCCCCCAGATTGCGCCACCGAACACGTCATAGAGACGTAGACACGGTTGCCGGAAGTCGCTATCGTTGTAGGGTTGTCAGGAAGTCGGGCAAGGTGTAGTATTTGGACCTTTTAGCGGGACAATTTCGTCAGCACGCCAGACTCGGGGGGGCCTGTTTGTGCCCCCCCCCATAAGACGTGGGATTATCAAGAGGAGCGTCAAGGTGGCCTCAGTCGAAGAACGAGTAATTGATATTGTGGGCGAGCAGTTGGGTGTCGGCAAGGATCAGATTACCCGCGACACCTCCTTCGTGAACGACCTGGGAGCCGACTCGCTGGATACGGTGGAGTTGGTCATGGAGCTTGAGGAGGAGTTTGACATCAACATCCCGGACGACGTCGCGGAGAAGATCCAAACGGTCGGACAGGCCATCGATCACATCCAGGCCACCGTCAATTCAACCGGCGAACAGGACCAGACTCCCGACGAACTTCCATGAAACGTCGCGTCGTCGTCACCGGACTCGGTGCGGTCACCTCACTCAGCTGCCAGGTCGACGACCTGTGGGCCCGTGTCTGTAACGGGGAGAGCGGGATCCGCAAGCTCGTGCGATTCGACACTACCGGCTACCGCTCCCGGATCGGCGGAGAACTCTCCGACTGGGCGACCGGTGGTTACCTTCCCGCGAAGGAGGCCAAGCGGCTCGACCGCTTTGCCCAGTTCGCCGTGGTCGCCGCCATCGATGCCGTGAAGGACTCGGGGCTCGATCTCTCCAAGGCGGATCTTAACCGTTGCGGCGTCATTCTCGGAACGGGAGTGGGCGGGTTGGAGGAAATCGAAGCCCAGCACACGCGGCTGCTCGATAAGGGACCCAGCAAGATCTCCGCGTTCACCGTCCCCAAGATGATGCCCAACGCCGCCAGCGGGCACGTGTCGATTCAATTCGGGCTCCGCGGCCCGAATGCCGCCGTGGCCACGGCCTGCGCCAGCGCTTCGCACGCCATTGCCGACGCCGTCCGGACCATCCGCAGCGGCGACGCCGACGTCATGATCACCGGCGGAAGCGAAGCCGCGGTCACTCCCCTGGGAATCGCCGCGTTCAGTGCGATGCGGGCGCTCTCGGAACGAAACGACGATCCGACCGCGGCCAGCCGGCCGTTTGACGCCGATCGCGACGGCTTCGTGCTCAGCGAAGGGGCCGGCGTCTTGCTGCTCGAGGAGCTCGAGTACGCCAAAGCGCGCGGCGCGCACATTCACGCCGAGATTCTCGGGTGTGGAGTCAGTGGCGACGGAAGCCACATCACCAAGCCCAACGAGGACGGAGTCGGTGCCGCCAAGGCAATGACCCTCGCGCTAGAGGACGGGCGACTCAACCCGTCCGAGATCGGGTACATCAACGCGCACGGCACGAGCACGCATCTCGGCGACCAGGCCGAAACGACGGCCATGAAAACCGTATTCAAGGAGCATGCCCCAAAAGTCTCCATCTCCAGCACCAAGAGCCAACTGGGCCACTTGTTGGGCGCAAGCGGCGGCGTGGAGTTGGTCCTCAGCGTGCTGGTTCTGGAAAAAGGCGTGATCCCTCCGACGATCAACTACCAAACCCCCGATCCGCACTGCGATCTGGATTACACGCCCAACCAGGCCCGCGAGCGAAAGGTCGCCGCGGCGATGTCCAACAGTTTTGGCTTCGGCGGCCACAACGCCTCGCTCGTGGTGGGCAAGCTGCGGAACGGGGCCGGGTGATCGACCACCCACTCCGTGCCGTCGCCCCAAACTTCCTGCGATGCACATTCCTCCAAGGCTAGCACGGCCGGGTACGCTTTGCCGGTTTGCCCTCCTCGGTATTGCCATTGCCTCGGGTGCTGCGCGCACTTATACTGCCGCCCCTATTCTTGAAGAATCGTGTTTGGTCACGACTTCGGCAAGGAGGCTGAAGCATGTCGGTGAGACGTTTGACTCTTCTGGTGGTGGTTTCCACGGCGATCGGTCCCGCGTGGGGCCAGACGCCGGTGACCGATACGGCCGGCGCTCCCCAGGCGACGTGGCGGAGCGCGGACACAACGGCAGCGCAAGGACAAATGGCCGCACCCTCTTCCCAGGCGGCGGCCTCCGGCCCGGCTGCTCCCGCAGCGCACACAACCGGCACGGAAGAACAGCCAACCGGCTCGGCCCTCGAAGGCTCTCGTGGTCCGATCGCCAAGGTCACAAGCGGCAACGGCCGATTGCCCAACGAGCATGGGCAGCTTTGGCGCGAGTACGACATTAGCCCCTATACCCTCCGGGTGGCCTCCACGGTCCGGCCGGAGCAGGCGATCGTCGATTGGATTCTCCGTGAGACCGGCTACGAGGCATGGCACTCCGAGCCGCTGGCAGTCCTCAGCGCGAGCCAGCGCACGCTCCGCGTGTACCACATGCCCGAAATGCAGGAGGTGGTGCGCAACATCGTCGATCGGTTCGTCAGCACCGAGGCGGAGACACACGGCTTCGGCCTTCGGGTGGTGACTTTGAGCCATCCGAACTGGCGGGCGCAGGCGCAACGGCTGCTTCATCCGGTCGCGGTGCAGACACCGGGGGTCCAGGCCTGGCTCTTGGAGAAGGAAAACGCCGCGGTCCTCGTGGCCGAGCTTCGGCGGCGAAGCGACTATCGCGAGCACAGCTCGCCGCACTTGCTGGTCAACAACGGCCAATCCTCCGTGGTGTCGGCAACGCGCGGCCGGAACTATGTCCGCGACGCGGTGCTGAGGACCGATTCCTGGCTGGGATTTCAGCCGGAGACCGCGGTGGTCGACGAGGGCTTCTCCCTGGAGTTCAGTCCGCTCTTGTCGGTCGACGGCCGGGTGATCGATGCCGCGATCAAGTTCGAGATCGATCAGGTGGAAAAGATGGTGGCGGTCCCGCTCGACGTGACGACGACGGTCGCGTCGCGGCAACGCATGAAAATCGAAGTCCCCCAAATGTCGCAATTCCGTTTCCACGAGCGTTTTCGCTGGCCGGTCGAGCAGGTGCTGCTGATCGGCATGGGCGTCGTGGCGCTGCCCGTGCCCTCGGACGCAAAGTCGCTGATTCCCGGCCTGCCGTTGCCGCTGCCCACGTCGCCACCTCGGGCAGACGTGCTGGTGTTCGTGGAGAGCAAGGGCAAGACCGGGCAGGCGAATCGCGCGGCCCAGGCCGGCCGGCCCGAGGCGACGACTTATCGCGGCAGATACTGATCGGAGGAAGGACTGCTACCCCAACCGGGAGTCCGGAAGCCTCACGAGGTCTGGGTTTTGGTTCCGGTTGCTGGCATCCCGTCGTGGGGAGCCGTCCCCCCGGTGAAGGTGAACGTCGACGAGCCACGGTTTTTCCTCGACGGCAGGGCGGTACACAGGTACACTACGGTTTCTGTTGCCGGCGGCCGGGGAGTCCGCTGGTAGCCCATTATGGTGAACTCATGAGTTCCACAGAGCGAAGGGTCGTCATCACGGGGATGAGCGTGATCAGTCCCCTGGGAAACACAAAGGACGAGCTTTGGGAAGCACTTTCGGCCGGTCGCAGCGGCGTGGGGCCGCTGACGGTGATCCCCTCCGGCACGTTCCCCGTGGCCGTGGCGGCGGAAATCCCGGAGTTCCAGGGGAAGATCGACGATTTCGGCCCCCTGGAAATCGAACAGAAGAAAGCGATCCGCAAGGGCCTGAAGGTCATGTGCCGGGAATGCCAGATGGCAGTCGCGGCCGCGCAGGGAGCCCTGCACGACGCGGGTGTGTCGCCCGGATCGTTGGATCCGTCGCGGACGGGCATCGACTTCGGCAGCGACTACATGCTCACGCTCCCGGAGGAGTTCACCGAGGGCATTCTCCAGTGTTTGGGCAACGGCGGCCAGTTCGATTTCTCCCGCTGGGCTTTGGAGGGGATGCCCAAGATGTCGCCCTTGTGGCTCCTGAAGTACCTCCCCAACATGCCCGCCAGCCACATCGCCATCTATAACGATATGCGCGGTCCGAACAACTCGCTGACGCTCCGCGAGGCAAGCTCCAACGCGGCGGTGACCGAGGCCTTTCAGACAATCTCGCGCGGCCGGGCCGACAGCATGCTCGCGGGCGCCACCGGCACTCGGCTTCACCCGATGAAAATCGTTCACGTCATGCAGCAGGAGGAAGTCGCGCCGGGTAACGGCGATCCGTCGCGCGCAAGCCGGCCGTTCGACCGCAACCGGACCGGCATGGTCCTGGGCGAAGGGGCCGGAGCCGTGATCCTCGAAGACCTTGCCTCGGCCGAAGCCCGAGGGGCCACCATCTACGCCGAAGTGCTCGGCGGCGCCGCCCGTTCCGTATCCGATCGCAGCCTGGTCGCCTACCGCGGTCAGGCGATGCGGAACGCATTGGCAGCCGCACTCCAGAACACCGGGCTGGTGGCCGACGACGTCGGCCATCTCAACGCGCATGGCCTGAGCACCCGAACCGGGGATATCGAGGAAGCCTGGGCGATCGACCAGGTATTCGGCGGCCGGTCGCGACCGCTGCCGGTGACGGCGCCCAAGAGCTACTTCGGCAATCTTGGCGCCGGCGGCGGGCTCGTCGAGTTGGTGGCCAGCGTAATGTCGCTTCGACACAAACGACTTTTCCCCATCCTCAATTACGAAGACCCTGACCCCGAGTGCCCCATTGCGGGGGTCTCCAACGGGGGCGCGGAACCGGGCAACCTGTTTGTGAACCTCAACGTCGCCCCACAGGGCCAAGCCAGCGCGCTGGTGGTCCGCTCTTTCGAGGGGTAAGTCCCGACCTCCCGTCCTCCAACCGGGTTTGGCGGCGCCTGAGCACTCACTTTCTCGGCCGGTCTTCGGGGCTCGGTGGCGAGAGCGCCTTGCCGGCTTGACACTCCTTGCATCACCCGGTATTCTTACCAGATTGCGTAGCCCACTAAGCTACGATATTGACGTCGGTTACGACGGCTCCGCGTCGAACGGCTCGATGTGGGGCTTCTGGAGGGAATTGCCACCCCCCCAGGATTGCTGTCGACGTCACCGTGGCGGAGTGGGTTCCGTCTTGTAAGGAGGCATGGTGTTTAGCACGGTCAATACCTCAAGCCGCGGAAGTGGAATTCAATGAACCCCAGCGAACTGCTGCGGATCGTTGACGCGATCCACCGCGACAAGAACATCGGCAAAGAAATCGTCTTCGAGGGGATCGAGGCGGCGCTGGTTTCCGCCGCCAAGAAACACTACGGAGAAGACGCGGAAATCGCGATTGATATCGATCGTGAGACCGGCGTCATCACGGGTAGCCACAACGGCGAGCCCCTGGACCCCGACGAGATGTCGGAGCGGATCGGGGCCCAAACGGCCAAGCAGGTAATGATCCAGAAGATCCGTGAAGCGGAACGCGATGCCCTCTTCGACGAGTACACCGAGCAGAAGAACCAGTTGGTCACCGGCGTCGTCCAGCGTTATGAGGGGGGCACGGCGACCGTGGCCTTGTCCAACACCGAGGCGATTCTTCCAAGAAGCGAGCAAATCCCCGGGGAAACGCATCACACGAACGAGCGGGTTCGGGCGACCGTTTTCGAGGTTCGCAAGCAGGGTGCCCGGGTGCGGGTCGTGCTCAGCCGCATCCGCCCTCACTTGGTGGCCCGGCTGTTTGAGCAGGAAATCCCCGAAATCACCGACGGGGTGATTGAGGTCAAGGCCATGGCCCGCGAGCCCGGATACCGCACCAAAATCGCCGTCAGCAGCACCGACCAGCGGGTCGACTGCGTGGGGGCCTGCGTGGGGGTGCGGGGGAACCGGATTAAGAACATCGTCGACCAATTGGCCGGCGAGCGGATCGACATCGTCCGCTGGAGCGACGACATGCTGGAGTTGATCCCCAATGCCCTGCAACCGGCCGAGGTGGAGGAGGTCATCCTCTGCGAGATGCTGGGTCGGGCGATCGTGCTGGTTCGCGAAGACCAGCTTTCCCTGGCCATTGGTCGCCGGGGACAAAACGTTCGACTCGCCAGCAAGTTGTGCTGCTGGGACATCGAGATCATGACTCGGGAGGAACTGGACGACCAACTGGAGCAAGCCCTCGTCGGGTTCAGTGTCCTGGAAGGATTGACTGAGGAATTGGCCGACAGGCTGGTCGGCGAAGGGTTCCTGACGTACGATGACCTTTCCGTGATCGAGCCCGCCGACTTGATGGAAATGGGCGGTCTCACTGAGGAGGAAGTCAACCGGATCGTCGAGCAGGCGGAGACCAAGGCGGAGGAGGCGGAACGGGCCGCGGCCGAAGAACGGCGGCGTCAACGCGAACAGGAACGGTCCGAGGCAGCGAGCCAGGCAGCCGCAGCCGCAGCCGCAGCCGCCGCGGTCGCCACGGATGGCCCGGAAGTTCCGGAGCCGACGGAGGCCGAGCAGGCGGCTGAGGAGCAGACCCTCGACGCCAACGCGATTGGCGAGCAAGACAACATTGGCGAGCAAGACAACGAGCAACGCTCCGGCGCGGGATTCGCCGAGGAGGCGCCCGAGGCCGATCCGGAGGATCCCCCCTCGAACGGCCTGCCAGAATCGGAAGAGGATTTGCCGGAAGACGATCCTCCGTCGGAGGAGCCCGGCTCGTAGAATAGGAAGAAGAAGAGAAAGAGAAGGAATGGAGCCGCGATCCGGGCGAGGCCGGCACCCGGAGTTGAGGCCGCCGGCCTCTTCGACCTGGAGCGCGGCGAGTCATAAAGAGGAGACTGTGCCCATGTGATGATCTGGCGTTTTGAGGCGTGCCGGTCTGCCACACCCGGCGGCCGGAACCCCCTGGGGAGAAGTCGAGTTGCCCGTTCGTATCTACGCGTTAGCCAAACAACTGAAGATTGACAATCAATCGCTCATTGATGCCTGCACGAAGGCCGGGATCACGGTCAAAGGATCTGCGCTGGCGAGCCTGTCGGACGACGAGGTGGCCCAGGTCAAGGCCTTCCTGAGCGGCAAGGGCTCCGGGTCGGCTTCGCAGGAGACGGCCGCCGGCGCCAAAGGAACCACGAGGGTCGCACCGGGCGCGGGCAAAACGGCCGTTGAGGGTGGGGCGCTCCGGCGAGAGGACTACATCGCGCCGGGGGGGGCCGTGCCGAGAAAGGTCCCCGTGCTGAAGAGGCCGGAGAGGCCCCAGTCGGCCCAGACTCCTCCCGGAGAAACGCCCCAGGAGGGAGCCCCGCCGCTGGAGAAGGACGCGGAGCCGGAGAAGAAGCAAAAGGCAGAGAGGCCGGGTTCGTCCGCCCCGGCGATCAAGCTGGCTCGAATGCCCGAGGCCCAGCAACCGACCCCCC
>JBDRTC010001073.1:0-4789 GCA_043824335.1 Planctomycetota bacterium
CGCCGCCTTCTTGACGTTTGCAGCGATCGCCTTGATCGGAAAGAGAAAGAGGTCGTCGATGAGAAATGCCATGGGAAGTCTCCGAGTAGGGTGGGCCCCGCCCACCAGCATTGTGAATCCAACACGTTCGCGGTGGGCGGAGCCCATCCTACGAGCCTTCTACCGCTTCCAGGTCGACGTCGGCGAAGTTGTAGGGGGCCGAGGGGTTGCCGTACTTGAAGCAGTAGTTGTTGTCAAACAGGCGGGCAACCTTTTCGACGCCTTCTTCCCATCGCATAACACGGTCCTTTTCCACCAGGCACGCCAGCTTCACGATCAGCTTTTCCTCGCCGGAGTCGATGGTGTGGATATCGGCGCAGTAGTGGGAAAGAGCCTTGGTTACCCGGTCGGTGTGGCGCTCGCGGGCCTGCTGAATCAGGGACGCGAACACCTCGCCCAGCTCGATACTCTGGCTCCTTGTGGGTTTGTGGCCTCGTCCGAAAAGCCGGTCGCGCATCCTCTTGAGTTCTTTGTGGGTGGCCACGAAGTATTCAAAGATGTTGGGGGTGTCCCAATAGACCTTCAAGATCATTTCCACCTTGCCTTGCAGCAGGCGAAGCCTGTCGATCAGGGGCCCGCGGTTTCGGCGGATGGTGCGGCGCAGCCCGTTTTCGCTATCGACGATCGTGCCGAAGGCGACCGGCAGCACCGGTTGACAATCGGCCAGGTCGCGGAGTATTTGATTGTGTGCCGCCAGATTCGACCGCTCGGGGCGGATCTTGCTCACTGACACGCGGGTCACAATCGCCGCCACGGGGCCCTCGACCACCCGCTCCACGCTGCCACCCGCCACGCCGGGGGTCTGGGCGGGCAGGGCGCCTTCCGCCGTCGTGATCCCGTAAAGGTAAAGTCCGGTTTCGATTGAGCTTGTGGTGCTTGCCACGCTTTCCTCCCTGAATGCGGCTCAAAACCGCAGCCAAAACAGACCGCCGGACAGGTGCGCACAACACCCGGCCGACGGGCGCTAGTATTTCACGACGTTTTCATCCGCAGCCCCTGAAACCGCTTGCTGCATCTGCCGGGTTACGGAATCGCTGCTTGGCGGTCTGCCCGATACATAGTCGACCGACTTGACGTCGCCACCCTCGGTGCGGATGGCCAAGATGCCCCCGCACGTGAAGCACTTGATCTGGCCCTGATAGTCGTCGTACGAATCCCGCAGATCCACCGCGTGGCCGCAAGAGAGACAGTTTACCTTCATCGCATGACTCCTTCCGTAGAGTTGGCGTTGCCGTTGCGGCGTTATTCCGGTGTGGTTACCGAATCCTTCTCCCCGTAGGCCGACACCTGCAAATGGCGGTCCAGGCGGACCAGGTAGCGCGTGCGGTCCAGCACCGGCCGCTGGGTCTGCATTCCCAGCGACTCGATCGTCGCGTTGGGCTGCCAGACTTCGGCTTCCGCCTCCCAGGTCCCGTCGTACTCGTCGATGGGAACCAGCTTGACGATGTTTACTCTCCTTACGTTCGGCACAGACTCCGTGAGGAAGTCGATGACGGCGTTTTGCAGCGCGGCCGTGGTTGGCCGGTCCGGCAAATCATCCAAGCCCATGTCTGTTGCTCCCAATCCTTTGGCTCTGAGATTCGTTGTACGCTTGACGGGCCGTTAACAGATTCCCTGCCCATGGCATTGTGTACAATAGAAGACCCCGTCTTTTCCCGTGCCGTGGCAATGGGCGCAGGTGGTAGCGTCCTCCGGGACCGAAACGACACCCGCTCCCCGGCAGGCCAGGCAGGTCAGGGCGCCCTTCCCGTGTCCGCTGCCGCGACATTCCAGGCATCGGACCACGGGCGGCTTGACTTCCACGCGGCCGCGTCCCTTGCAGACGCCGCAGGTGCCGCCGCAGTCATCCTTGCCGCTTCCCCGGCAGAATCCGCAGGTTACCGATTCGACATGCATCAGTTCTCGACGCCCTTTGCTTGCGGCCGAGCCGAGGCCAAGAACCTTGTCAACATGGCTAGGCATGCTTCCTCTCCTGATCATGGTGATGGTCTGTCCGGCACATGAGTATTTCAAGACCCGAGTCGTCCGGCCGGGCGTCGCAGTCCAGCGGGTTGTGCCCGACGCAAGACCTCAGATGGCATGGGCTTTCCCTTCCGGGCGGCCGCGGCCGAGGTCAGCAAGTAACCTTGCTCCTGGTCGATTTCGGCCAGCCGTTCCTCGTGCTCGGAGGCGCGCTCCCGGGCCTTCTGCAAATGATTGGTTTGGTGTTTCTTATCAAATTCGAGCTTTGCCAGTCGGAGGTATTTCTCGCGTGCATCTGCGTTATGACCGAGGTGCCTGCTGCTCATCGAGCGGATGCTTGTGGCGGTTCTGCGGGGTATGGACCTCATGGACGGATCTCCTTAATCTGCAATCGTTGGATTATCGATCGGCGCCCTCGGGATTAGCGCCAGACCTTACGAATCTCCTCCTGCACTTGCTTGGGGGAGAGCCGCTTGACGTTGGGGTCCTTGCTCGGTTCCTCCAGCCCCAGCGCGTCGACGCAAGTGCGCACGAAAGCCGGATCGTCGGGATTGAATTTGGCATACCGGTAGGCCGTCACCTTGGCGATCACGATGGCGGCCCGGACGCTCGGCCGGTGCGTGTATACGTTGTGTTCGCGAAAATGGCGTACGACGTCCACGATCCGCCCGGCGTCTTCCGAAGGGATGCCGCTCTTGGCCACGGTGATGGCCACCTCGGTTTCGCGGTCGAAGTCGTCCATGCGAATGGGAATCATCCGGTCCAACAGGGCGTCCTGGCCGCGGTGCACGCCGGCGTATTCCAGCGGATTGCAGGTGAAGATCGCCCGGAACTCGGGGTGCGCCCTCAGGTAGCCCTCGTTCTCATGGCGCCGTTTGGGCAGGTTCAGCAGTCCCTCGCTCAGCACACTCAACAGCACGTTGTTGGCCTCGGGGCGGCTGCGGGTGAACTCGTCGTAGATCAGCGTATGCCCCTCGGTCACCGCGATCGTCAGCCGGTTGTCGACCCAGAGCTTCCTCGCTTCCTCGCGGGTCTTCAGTACCGAGTGGATGAAATTGTCGATGCTCTTGGTCTTGCTGTATCCCCGGTCGCTGCCAATCAGGTCGGCGCTGGTGAACTGGTCGTCGCCGTGGATCATGCTCACCGGTCGGCCGATCTGCTCGGCCACGTGCAAGGCCAGCGTGGTCTTGCCCGTGCCGGGGATGCCTTCCAGATTGATCGGGAACCCGGCACCCAGGTAGGCCAACGCCCGCTCGGTCAACTCTTCGATGTGCGGAGTCAGGACGAAGTCGGCGCTCGCTTCCGGTTTGATTCGGGCGGGGCCGCTAACGGCTTCCTCGAGCGCTTCGTGGAGATGTTCCTCGATCTGGTCGTGCAGGCGCGTTGACGCAGGATCGCGAACCGCCTTTTCGTTCGACTTTTCTGTCGCCGTGGACATGAATGGAATCCTTTCGATTGGATTGTTTATTCCGTTTCATCATCGGATGATTGCGACGTGCAACTCTAAAGGCGTTTCGGAAAAGTCCGCTCCGGCGACGGGCGTAGCGCGGGGGTTCTTTTACATCCAGGGCGGCGCGCTCTTTCGCACGTAGCGCGCGCGATCTAAACTCCTACAAAAAGGGAAATGAGCGGTGAGCAGTGAATGGCTGCCGACGAGGGCCGGAACCGTTCACCACTCACCACTCGTTGTTCCCGCTTGTTCATCTTGAACCGTTGTGAGTCTCTTCCACTACCTTCCTTGCGTCTTCTCTTCGCGAACCCAGCCGAGTCGTCACGCCATGGGGCCGCCGCGGAATATTTCCCCGCCGGCCTTGAGATCCGCAGCAAACGGTTTGAGCGTCTCGTTCATCCACTGTCGGTGGCCTTCGAGCATCTCAGCCGTGTCGTCGCGGATGCCCTGAACAAACTCCTGCCGCTCTTTGCGAGCCTCAGCCTCGTTGGCGGTGATGCCTTGAACGAATTCTTTGCGTTCTTGGAAGGCGTCGTCGAACTCCTGCCGCATTCTGGTAAAGTCTTCGGTAAAGGTTGCCATTGAATCTTCCTTTTCTGTTTGGGTTGCCGGAGACGTGTCTCCCGGTATTGTCTGTTGTTCACAACTCCGCTTCGGAAGGAGGCTGGCCTGCCCGTGCCTGGCCGCGGCGGTTAGACCGCTGAGCACTGGACAGGCAGCCCTCCTCCGAGCGGGGAACTTCCATGTGATGCTGGATCCTTGCCGGCGATGCCAACTAGGCAGGCGCGGCGGCCGAGGCCGTAAGACCAATCGCCTCGGCGTACTTCAGGTACGTCTCGACGCTGGCGATGACCACGCGGGCCTCGATGGTCAGCAACTCGATGCCGACCAGCGACACCTTGGCCCAGGCGTCGATCACAATACCCTTGTCCAGGATACGATCGACCACTTCGGCCAGACTGGACGAATCAGTAGACTTCTGCACGCTAGCCATGGAAACACTCCTTGCAACTAAGAAACTGCGAGCCATCCACCCTGGGCTGACGTCACTCAGGGTACAGACTCAACGACACTCCGAAAGTTGACTCGCGGCTGAGAACCATACTCGTCCTATTTTGCCGCAATTCTCCACGTAATCACGTCGAGATTACTGGAATCGTAGTTTGCGATCAGGCGCTGTCAAACTAAAAAAAACGGAGCGCGACGCAGCGTCACAGAGCGGGTCATTGCGGGTACACATATGTCGTCTTTCGCTTCATTCCAGGCCACGCCTTTGTTTCCTGCTCGATAACGACGCGGACAGAGCGTCGCTACACCATAGATTCACTTCGCAAATGC
>JBDRTC010001074.1:0-2234 GCA_043824335.1 Planctomycetota bacterium
TGTATTTCACACCCGATCAAGAACCGACTCGAGCGTTTCTCAGAATTTTGCCCCTGGAGGCCACGGAACACCTTTTTCGCAGCTTCAACCAGCCGCATGATACATCGCCGGGGACGCCCAATCCAGCTCCGTGCGGTCATTCATTGGATCGCCGTCTCCGATCGGACCTCCGGGCGTGAGTGTCCGATAGCCTGTACGTAACTCTTTATGATACAACAGGTTCTGAACTCCTGGTGTCGAGAATCGGTTTGATCTCTCCATCGGCAAAAAGCCGAACGACGGCCCCAGCCGGCTCTTGACCAGGAATGAAAGGCCAGTTAGGTTCGCCCCTGCCCCAATGGAAAAATTTTTTCTCCTGCGTCTTTCCGGGGAGCGCAAATCAAAGCGGACTCGCCCGCTAAGCGGTGACCATCGAGGCGCCGTTCGGCAAGGTCGAAGTGATCGTGATGTTCCCGGCAGTGGTCCGGCTCTACCTCCGCGGCCCCGTCGGACGACTGCCGCGCAGTCCTTGCTGACGCACGCCTGTCGCCGCTTCCCAGCATGAAAGACACGACCATTCCACGGTACACTCTAATGCACGATCCTTGTGGAACCCCGCAAAGGAGGGAGCATGGCTGGAAACGAGAGTTCACGGAGTTGGCAAGTCGCACGCCGAATGTTGTTCGCACCAGGGTGTCTTTCGGCTCCGCTGCTCGCCTTATGGGCGTCGGCTGCGTTCGTCACCGATCTGGAAGCCGCCGAAACAGGCGATGCCCTCTTGACGACGTCGGTCGTCCGATCGACGGGAGTCAACGCAGGCTTGTGTGTTCTTCTGGGGTTTGAAGACGCCGCCATGGCAACGCGGCTGTCGAAGGAAGGCTCCTTCCTGGTACATTGCCTCTACTCCGACCGCCAAATCGTCGAGGAAGCCCGTGCGGCCATCCGATCGGCCGGCATCTATGGAAGGGTCTCAGCCGATCATGGATCGTTCAGGCGGCTGCCGTATGCCGAGAACCTAGTGAATCTGATCGTGGCGGACAACTTCTCCACACTGCTCAACCAGGGCCTGACCGTCGAAGAACTGCTGCGCGTGCTTTGCCCCAACGGAGTCGCCTACCTGCGAGATCGCGCAGCGTCCAAAGACACAGATGAAGCATGGTTGGCGGAACTGAAAGCTCAGACGGGCGCAGCCGGGGCGGGAAAGCCGGAGGTTGTCCGTGAGGCGGGAACCTGGGTCAAGATTGTCAAGCCCCGGCCGGCGAACATCGACGAGTGGACCCACTCTCTGCACGGCCCCGACGGAAACGCCGTCGCCGACGACGAGGTGGTCGGTCCGCCGCGGCGCCTGCAGTGGGTCGAGAAGCCGCTTTGGCAAAGGCACCACGACACCGTTCCCAGCGTAACGGCAATGGTTTCCTCCGGCGGGCGGCTTTTCTACATCAACAACGAGGCCCCGATCGGCATCTACGGAATGCCCGACCAGTGGTTTCTTACCGCCCGCGACGCCTTCAACGGCCTGCTGCTCTGGAAGCGACCCATCCCGCACTGGGGTTGGAAAGCGTGGGGCGACCGTCCGGTTTCCCGCAATCAGCCGCTCGATATCGCCAGAAGACTGGTCGCCGTGGCAGATCGGGTCTACGTTACGCTCGGCTTCAACGCGCCGCTGACGGCCCTTGACGCGGCAACCGGCGAAATCCTGGCAACCTATCCAGGAACCGACTTCACCGACGAAGTGCTGTATCATGAGGGCACGTTGATCCTGTCGGTCAACGAAGCCGCGCAGAAACCGGGTCGGGCAATCGACAACCCACCCGAGAAGAAAAGCGTGCTGGCGATTAATGCCGGCACCGGCCAGCTACTCTGGAAGAAGGGGAGTTTCCTCGGGGTCAGCTCGAGGGGCGATATCGGGGAACGAATCACTCACCTGACGCCGGTCGTTGGGGGCCAGGGAGTATTCCTTCTGGAGGAAGACGCAGTTGTTGCACTGGACCTGAAGACGGGCGAGGAACTCTGGCGAGCGGCCCGTCTGCCCAAGAACAATACTGTTGCGTACAACATTCGCTTTTCCAACCAATGCACCCTCCTCTATCACGACGGAGTCGTGTTGCTTGCGCAACAGGACTATAAAGAAAAAACATGGCCCTGGGCCAAACCCATAGAGTCCGTTCTCCTGGCGATTTCGGCCAGGACGGGAGAAGCCCTCTGGACTCACCAATGCGGCTGCTGGATCAGAACAGGCGTTTTTGCCATTGATG
>JBDRTC010001075.1:0-7257 GCA_043824335.1 Planctomycetota bacterium
GGGACAGTCCCATTTTCCCTGCGGGAAAATTGGGACAGTCCCCGAGTTATTCGCCGGCCGCCCCTAAAGCGGGGTGACGTAGGCCGCCGTGATGCCGCCGTCGGCCAGGAAAGTGGAGCCGGTGATGTACGAGGAATCGTCGGAAGCGAGGAAGAGCGCCGCCCGGGCCATCTCGCTCGCCTGGCCGAAGCGCCCCATGGGAACGTGCACCAGGCGCCGCTCTCGCTTTTCCTCCGTGTCGAGGAACTTCATCAACAGCTCGGTTTGAAGCGGTCCGGGGCAGAGGGCGTTGACGCGGATGTTCTCCCTGGCGTGGATCACCGCCAACTCCCGGCTGAGGGCGAGCACGCCGCCTTTGCTGGCCGTGTAGGCAAGCTGCGGCGTGTCCGGGGTCCGGGGAGACCGGCATTGCTACGTAGAATGGCGCCTGCACCCTTCCTTGTCCTTGACACAGGAACACCGCGTCCTTATGCTATTGCCAAGTGATAAGGTGACTTGGTCACATTCTGAAATGATGAGTATGACAATGACTGAAACGGCCACACTCGAGACTGTCAGGCGCGAAACTCTGGTGGACGGGGTCGCGCAGGCACTGATTCAGTTTATTGCTGCGAAGCGATTGAAGCCTGGAGACCGCCTGCCGACCCAGCGCGAGCTTGCGGAGATGATGGGTGTGAGTCAACTGGCCTTGCGGGAAGCGCTGGGTATGCTCAAGGCCCTTGGCATCATCGAGCCCAGGCACGGAAGCGGGATCTTCGTCAGGCAGATGGACATTTCGACCATCTTTGGCATGCTGTCGCCCCTGCTGAGAACAGTGGCGGATGTCAGTGTCGAGCAAATCGGCAAGGCGCGATTCCACCTTGAGCCCCTCGTCGCCGAACTCGCCGCCGCCAATCGTACCGAGCAGAACCTCGAAGTCTTGGGTGATAGCCTCGAGGGCATGCAGGCCAGCACATTTGAGATGCTGACGTACATTGGCCACGACGCAGCTTTTCACCAAGAGTTGGCGCGCAGCACGGGCAATAGCATCTTCCACGTGGTTATGGCGTCGATCACGGATCTGGTCCGCGAGGTCCGGCTGCTGCACCCAGACAACCGGAAGTTGTACGAGTTTGCAGTAGAGGAGCACCAGCGCGTGCTCGAGGCCGTGCGGGACCGCAATGGCCCAAGCGCTGCGGTGGCAATGCGAGAACACATTCGCGCCGGAGCGGAAAGAATGGGAGTGATCATAACATAGCAGGGAGACGGCCATGAAAGCGATTCAAATGCAGAAGGACTACACAGATGGGCAATCAGTGCAGTTGGGCAGGGCCAAAAGCTGGGTGCCCGCTCTGGCTGCGGTGCTCGTGAGCTTGCCCGTGCTAACCAGCTCTGCCGCGGAACGTGTTGTTGACCCTTTCAAGCCGAACGTCGTTGTCGTCCCGGCGAGCGAGGCGAAGTACGTGCGATTTGTGATAAGTCGCTGTTCCTCACATCAACCGTGCGTCGACGAACTGGAGGTCTACGGTCCGGACTCAGGCGAGAACCTGGCGCTTGCGGACCGAGGCGCCAAGGCCACTGCTTGTTCATGGCTGGAGAGCCACGGGGGCTTTCTGAGCGGGCGCTTGAACGACGGGCAGTATGGGGGGGCTTGGATCGCGGCCACTAGCGGGGAGGGATGGGCGCAGATCGAGTTGCCCCGGCCGGCCAGAATCAACAAGGTCGTTTTTTCCACACCCCCGACTGGCTTCTCCCAGGATCGCATTCCTGCTCGCATTCCGACGGCGTTCGAGGTCCGGCTCTCTTTGGACGGGGAAAACTGGCAAACGGTTGCCAGCGTTACCAGGTCGGCGCCCGAGCCCGGCGAGGCTGGATCTGCCGCTGCCTTGCCGGCTGAGGACTTCGAGCAAGTCTACTCGAAGGAGGCCACATGGCAGGAGACCGTACGAACGGCCAGGGAGAGATTGGCGAGGCTGGCCGACGCGGCTCGACAGGAAGACGGTCAAGAATTGTTGAAACTGAAACAGGTGCTCGGAAACGAGTACGAAAAGGTGATGCGTTCTGACTGGTGGAACGACGGGGCCACCTTTTGGCTGCTCGGGCAGGGAATCAGCAACCGAGCGAAAACGATCCTCGACATGGGCAGAGATTTGATTTGGGAGCGCGCAACGGCGGATTTCTCATCCAGCCAGGACAGGCAGACGCAGATCTGGGAGGAGCGGGACGGAATCTGGCAGAACGATTGGAAGGGCGGGGACGTATCGGAGTTGGCGAAGCGCTACGCCGGGGCCCTCAGCGCGGCTCGGGAGCGTCAGGCGGCGGAACTTGCAGAAAAGGCACGCAACCCGTCCGACTTGGAGCAGCTTCGCCGACTGTATGTCGTGGACAATCGTTGCCGGGAACCGCTGTTGCAGTTGCCCTGGCGATTCAACGCGCAGGCAATGCGTCGGGCGATCCGCGACCTGATGACGGCTTACCCGCGCCAGTATACGCGCGGAGCGGAACTGCTGACCCGTTTGGAGGGACATGAAAAGCGACTTCCGGAGATAACCAAGGCGCTCTCGGAAGGCAATGCCGATGAAGCACGCCGGGGGCTCGAGCTGTTCGAGGAAATCCTCCTATTTCAGAAGGAGGCGTTGCTGGCAAACCCCTTGTTGGATTTCGACGACATACTCGTCATCAAACATCGAATACCGGATGGGTTGCGGGGACTGCCGAATCGTTTCGGTCATCCTCAGAACTGGGCCAGCGAATGCGATCTAAACCGAGTGCCCGCCCAAGCCGACTTTTGGAAAGGGGAAGTCTGCGTCATGTCGCTGAAGCATCCGGAGAAGCCGGCCCATTGCCTTTTCAAGTCGGATGGCCGCTTTCTGCAACACGTGGACCTGCACTACGATGCGGACCGGCTGCTGTTCTCCATGGTTGGATCCAACGGCTGCTGGCAAGTGTTTGAGATCAACACGGACGGTTCCGGGCTCCGCCAGGTCACGCCGGGGAGCGAGCCCGACGTGCAGAATGCCGATGCCTGCTACTTGCCGGACGGGAGAATAGTCTTCACGTCCACGCGTGCTTTCGCGAACGTTGGGTGTCTTGAGTCACCGACGCATGCAACCCATTTGTGTCTTATGGATGCCGACGGCGGAGCCATCCGCATGCTCACGTTTGATCAGGACATTAACATGCACCCGGTGGTCCGGAACAATGGGAGAGTCATGTATCTGCGCTGGGAGTACGTCAACATGGCTCATCGGTACCCCGGCTTGCTGTTCCACATGAATCCGGACGGTACGGGACAGATGGAGTATTACGGGAGCAACTCGTACTGGCCGAACCGGGTCTATTACGCCCGGCCGATCCCGAATCATCCGACGAAAGTCATCGGGGTCATCTCCGGCCATCACGGCACCCACCGGGCTGGGCGACTCGCGATCCTGGACCCCGCGATCAGTCGCCGCGAAACAGGAGGCGCGGTGCAGCTCCTGCCCGGTTATGGAAAGAAAGTGGAACGGGTGGTGCAAGACAAGCTGTATGACCCCGATTGGCCGAAATTCCTTCAACCGTACCCGCTGAGCGAGAAGCACTTCCTGGCCAGCGTTCAGCTCACGCCGGACTCGCCGTTCGTCATCTGTCTGGTTGACGTCTTCGACAACATCGTTCCGCTGCGGGAGGAGCCCGGATACACGCTGCTGGAACCGATCCCGCTGCGGAAAACGCCGTATCCTCCCTCCATACCGGACAAAGTCGATCCGGCCGGCAGGGAGGCGGTCGTTTTCCTTGAAGACGTCTATCAGGGAGACGGCCTGAAAGGCGTTCCGAAAGGGTTGGTGAAGAGTCTCAGAGTCACGAGCTACAATTTTGCCTACTACGGCAAACCTCACGGATGCGGACACGTGGCGACGCCGGGTGTCGATGGGCCCTGGGAGCCGGCCGTGATTCTCGGCACCGTCCCGGTTCACGAAGATGGATCGGCGTTTTTCAAGGTCCCGGCGAACATGCCCATTGCCGTGCAGCCCCTGGACGCGGAGGGACGCGCACTGCAACTGATGCGCAGTTGGTTTACCGCCATGCCGGGCGAGGTGCTCTCCTGCATAGGCTGCCATGAGAGCCAGAACAGCGGGCCGCTTGCCAAGGAATGCATCGCCTCCAGACGCCTCCCGGGCGAAATAGCGCCCTGGCTCGGCCCCGCGCGGGGCTTCGACTTCGAGCGGGAGATCCAGCCGGTCCTCGACCGGTTCTGCGTCGGCTGTCATGACGCGGCCAGGAAGGACGGCTTGGACTTCACGCGGAAAACGGAGGCCCAGAAAACGGCGATCAATCAACGGTACAAAGAGACCACGCAAACGCACCTCGACACCGTCTTTACCCCCTCGTACATCGCGATGCACCCGTACGTGCGCCGCGCCTCTTCCGAGAGCGTTGTCGACTTGTTGACTCCCTGCGAGTTCCACGCGGCGACCAGCCCGTTGATCCAGATCCTCAAAAAGGGTCACCACGGAGTTGAACTCGACGAGGAGGCCTGGCAACGGCTCTATACCTGGATCGATCTGAGCGCGGGGGATCACGGGAATTGGAAGCGCATGGCCCGAACGCCGGAGATGAAGGCGCAAACGGAGCATCTCCAAGAGCGGCGTCTCGAGATGTACCGGCTTTACGCCAACAACCGAGACGATTTCGAAACCCTCCCGCCCGCCGAGAACACGCCCGTGTCGTTCGTGGCGCCAAACCCGCCGAAGGACGCCGGCAGTCCGGCGTGCCCCCAGTGGCCGTTCGACGCGACGGAACGCCAGAGCGGGCAGGAAAGCGGGGCACTTGCGAGCTCGGTTTCCCTCGATCTCGGCAGCGACCGAAAGATGGAGTTCGTGTTGATTCCGGCCGGCGTGTTCATCATGGGCGACGCCCAAGGGGCGGAGGATGAAAAGCCGCTCACGGTAGTGAAGATTGAAAGGCCTTTCTATGTGAGCCGGTGCGAAGTCAGCGTCCAGCAGTATCGCACCTTTGACCCCACTCACGACAACGGGGTGATCAGCTCCTACACCATGGACGGCTACCATCAAGGCATTCGTCCGATCAATGAGACGAAACAGCCGGTGGTGCGGACATCCTGGCATCGGGCCATGGCGTTCTGCGAGGCGCTCTCGGGACGGACGGGCAAGAGAGTGACGCTGCCGACAGAAGCCCAGTGGGAATGGGCCTGCCGTGCGGGAACGGCCACGCGTCTCTGGTACGAGTTCAAGAGGACGAGATACTCGTACCAAATCGGGCACGATTTCTCCCAATTCGAAAACCTGGCGGACAGGTCGCTCTCTGGCCTCGCCAACAGATGGCCGGGGCAGTTGTACCCCATCTGGTTCTTGAGAGACGAGCCGGCAAACGATCAGGCGATGTTGTCGACGGCGGTGGGCTCGTATCAGGCCAATCCCTTCGGGCTGCACGACGTGCACGGGAACGTCTGCGAATGGACACGGACGACATACCAGCCGTATCCCTACGATGAGAACGACGGGCGCAATGACCTGCGGGCCGGCGGCGAGAAAGTGGTCCGCGGCGGTTCCTGGTGGGACCGACCCAATCGCGCCTATTCCGCCTTCCGCTGGAAGTACCAGCCCTGGATGAAAGTCTACAACGTGGGCTTTCGCGTCATTATGGAAGTTCACTAGCGAGGGATCGTTCCGGAAGATGGCCTTTTGCTGGGCCAGAGTGTCGGCGTCCAAGAGATCGACGCCCCGCATCGCGGCGGTCGCCTCCAGTCCGCAGGCGGCGAGAATCGTGGGGGCCAGGTCATTGCTGATGACCGGCGTCCGCTCGTCGCGCCTGGGCTTCAGCTTAGCGGGCCAGCGGACCATGATCGGGGTGCGGACGCCGCGGATGTTGACGGCCACGAAGATGCCGTAAAACAAAAGCCCCCACGCCGAGCGCCCAGAGCAGGATCCAGCCGGCGCTCTTGCGGAGCTTGCGGCGCTCGAGGTACTCCGGCTCGACGTCCTGGTGGTGGACCATTCCCCCTTTGTCGCGGGTCATGCCGTCTTATTCCTCAAGGTGCGCGAAAGGGGCCAAGATACCCGGGATCGGCGGCGAACGCAAATCCCTCCCCCGGCTTGCTGCCCGGCCGCTTTTGGGTAGACTTGGATAGGTTCGTCCGTGCTTCTGACTGGACTTTTGTAGAATGGCAGTTGTCGAGATAGAGAGTCTTGCGAAGTCCTACCGGGTCTACCAGAAGAAGGAGGGGCTTTGGGCCTCCGTAGGCGGCCTGTTTTGGCGGCAGTACCGCACGGTCCAGGCGGTTCGGGAAATCAGCCTTACGGTCGACGAGGGCGAATTCGTCGCCTTCTTGGGGCCCAACGGGGCCGGTAAAACGACCACGCTCAAGCTGCTCTCCGGAGTCATTACGCCGACCGCCGGGACCGCCCGGGTGCTGGGGCACGTCCCCTGGCGACGCGAAAACGCCTACCGCCGGCGCTTCGCCCTGGTGATGGGCCAGAAAAACCAGCTCTGGTGGGACCTGCCCGCCGCCGAATCGTTTCGGCTGCACCAGCAGATCTACCGCATCGAGCCCGACCGGTTCGACCGCACCCGCGACGAGCTGACCGACCTTCTGGGCGTCCGCGGGCTCTTGTCGCAGCCGGTGCGGGAGCTGTCGCTGGGCGAGCGGATGAAGATGGAGCTGATCGCTGCCCTGCTCCACTCGCCGCAGGTGCTTTTTTTGGACGAGCCGACCATCGGGCTCGACGTGATCGCCCAGTACAACGTCCAGAACTTTCTGCGGTATTATCAGAAAGTCCGCAAGATCACCATCCTGCTGACCAGCCACTACATGAAGGACGTGGCCGCGTTGTGCAGCCGCGTGGTGGTCATTGCCCTGGGTCGGATCGTCTACGACGGATCGCTCACGGGGATCCTCGACCGCTTTAGCGGCCACAAGGTGATCTCGCTCCAACTGGCCGACGGCTACGTGCCGGGTGATCTGGCCGAATTCGGCGAGATCCTTTCCGAGCAGGTCCCCCGGGTGAAGCTCCGCGTGGCGCGGAGCGTGGTGCCGGACGTGCTCGGCCGGATTCTCGCCCGGCACGCGGTGCTGGACGTCAGCGTCGAAGACCCGCCCCTGGAAGAAGCGATCGCCGAAATGTTCAACCTGGCCGAAGAGCCCTCGAAAACAACCGTCGGCCAAGTCCCGGAGCTACTAGACGAGGAATGATGAGAGGAGAATGATGAATGCGGAATGATGACTGATGAATAATAGTCCGGCGTCGCTCCACTGCCCCGTCTTCCCTCTTCTTTCTG
>JBDRTC010001076.1:0-7516 GCA_043824335.1 Planctomycetota bacterium
CTGAGCGCCACCACCTATTTCGGGCAGGGGAACCGGTTAGTCCACTCGATGGACAAAGGCGGCCGCTTACAAAACGCCGACGGCAACCATGCCGAAGAAAGGACCAACAACGCCCGAAGCGCTTGGTGCGCCTACTCGGCCGCCGCCGACGGCAAGCCCGTCACGGTGGCCATGTTCGACTGCCCTGCCAACCCGCGGTACCCGGCCACGTGGTTCACCATGGATTCGGCCTTCGCCTACCTGGCGGCCACGCTCAACCTGAGCAAAGAGCCGCTGGTGATCGAGTCGGGCGAGCCGCTCGAACTGCGGTACGCCGTGGCGCTGTGGGACGGCCACGTCGACTCCGAGCGGATCGAGAAGCTTTACCGGCAACTCGGCGCGTGGTTCTCCCAGGCCGACGTGCCGAGAGGCCGCTAAACGGTGACCGGCCGAAGAATGACTCGGGGACTGTCCCCCTCCCGAACATCGAGCTGTCGAGGAACTTGCCGTTTAGCGGCCGACGGCACGTCGGCCGAGCACGCGAGGAAAGGAGGTGCGGTGGTGTCCTTTCAGTTGCTTCTCGCGTCCGTGCTGGCGGGCATTTCAGCGCCGGCCGATGACGTCGTGGTCTCCGATCTCGCCGGAAGCACCGTCCAGCATAC
Source organism: Planctomycetota bacterium (assembly GCA_043824335.1). Taxonomy (GTDB): domain Bacteria; phylum Planctomycetota; class Planctomycetia; order Pirellulales; family Thermoguttaceae; genus JBDRTC01. The sequence continues at coordinate 642 of JBDRTC010001076.1, forward strand.
GGCCGACTTCTCCCTCGGCGAGTGCCCCTACGCGCTCGGACGAACGTATCTGTGGGCCGAATCGCGAGCGTCCGGCGAAACTCCCGGCAGCATTCGCGTTGCCGCGCCGGAGGGCGCCTACTACGTCTACCTGGCCTGGGTGCGGCATCCCCGCGGGGCCAGGGACGTGGCGGTGCGTGTCGGCGGCGTGGAAGTCACGGTCGACCAAAGTCGTTTGGCCAACGGCCTCTCGCCCGACGAGTGCCCCCGCGACGACATGGGCCGCTACGAAGGGCTCTCTTCCTCGGGCCTGTTTCGACTCACCGACCGGCCCGTCCGGCTTCACGAGGGCGACGTCGTCGAACTCCTCCGCTCCGACACCGTTCCCGGCACGGTCACCACGCTCGACTACGTCGTCTTCTCTCCTCACTTGTACCTGGACGACCTGGGTGGCGACGCCACGGCAACCGGGCCGCCGATGGTGAATTTGAAGGATTATGGCCGGAGTTCCTCGGGCGACGCAGGCTTCGGGCTGGCGTTTCTCGGGCCAAAGCAACAAGACGCGGCCATCGCGTGGACAATCCCCGCCGAGGGACTTTTCGCCGTCTCGGCGAATCCCAATCGCGGGCCCAGCCGGGCCGAGGTCATGCCGCTGGAAATCGAGCTGGCCGACGGCCGGTTCGTCACGCAATCGCTTGCCGGAAAGTCGTCGAGCTTTGGCCGCGCCGAGTGGCAGCACCTTGGCGTACTCCGGGCAGCACGGGGGGCGACGCTCCGCCTCCGGGCGGCGAAGGATGCGGATGCGATCTCCTGCTGCGACCTCGTGCGCTTGACGCCCGTGGCGGAAACGGACCTGGCCAGACCCGGACAAAATCGCTACGACACGTTCACCGTCCAGTGGGAAGACCCTACGCCCGAGCGCCCTTGGCTCAAACAAGTCCGCATCGTGCCCGGCGAAGGGGCCGACGTGATAGTCGAGGCTCCACGGCCCGAGCCGGGGATGCCCAACGGCGCGTGCGTACGCGTGGCGCGGAGTGTCCTTCCGTTGCTCGGAACCGACGACGGCACGGGGCTTTCCGTCGCCGGGAGCGGCTCTTTTCGCGTCGAGCTGGCCGACGACTACGGCTTCACGCTCTCCGTCGCGCTCGTGGGCCGGGAGCCTTTCGTGTGGCTCAAAGACCTGGGCATCTTCGCCACGGCCAACGGCGACTTCGCCTCGAAGCGAGAAGAGATTGCGGCGCTCGCCGCGCGGGTCGACGCGGCACGCAGCGAGCCGTTCCGTTCCACGAGCGAGAAGTACTACGAAATGACCGGATACGACGAGGCGAGAAACGGCCTGGTCGACCGCGCCTTCGAGTTTGCTTACGACCCGCATCGGCCGCCGGGGCCGCGGGTGAGCGAGTCGCTTGCGTCGATGCCCGAGGTCGGCTTCCAGCACTTTTGCGAACGCATCCCCGACGTCAAGCACCGGCGGATGTTTCTCGGCTGGCCCAACGTGTGCCAGGAGTTTTACGTGCTCTCCAACGGGTCGATCGGCGTCAGCTCCGGCTCGGGGCACGGCACGGGGCACCCGCCGGCGGAGCATTTCACCGTGAGTTTTGGCCTGGGCGACACGCCGAGTTTCAAGGAGCACGGCGACACATCGGTCGTCCAGAGCATCGAGGACGGCTACCACATCATCGTCCACACCGACTCAAGCGAAGGGGACACGACCGCCCGCACCACGGCGTTTACCTATCCTCTTGAGGGCGAAGAAGTCCGCACGGGGAACGAGCCGCTGGGCGCGTTCGTCCGCTTCCGGCGCACCTCGGGCCGCGCCCCTATGTGGCTGGCGATCCGGCCGGAGCACTGGGGCGGCCCGCGGCGGCCGCTTGCGAATCTCGGTCAGGCACGGATCGAAAACCAACGGTTGCTCGCGGGCGACCGCATCGTGCTGGCCTTCGACCACGCGGCGGCCGAGATCGAGTCGGCCACCGACGCGGAGGTGCTCGTCAAGATCATTCCCGAGGACCAGCACGCCGACCTCGTAATTCCGTACGTCGCCGTGGAAGACCGCAAGCTCGCGAGTGCTCTCAAGTGCGGGTTTGAGGCAGCCCTTCTTATGACGAAAAAGTACTGGGACGCGCGTCTGGTCCGAGGGGCCGCGATCGACGTGCCCGACCCGGTCGTGGTGAACCAGTACAAGACGCTCTATCCCCGCACGCTGGTGACCGCCGACCTCGACACCGAAGGCGACTACGCCCTGAAAACGAGCCCCATCGTGTACGACCGCGTCTGGCTCCACGCAACGGCCTACGGGATCGAGGGCCTCTCGCGCCGCGGTCATTTCGAGGAGGCTCGGCAATACCTCGAGGCCGGGTTCCGCTGGCAGGGCTCCCAGGCCAGCGAAGCGTCGGACCTCTACACCACGTGGGAAGGCTTCTTCACCGCGCCCGAGCGATACACGGCGCTCCTTTGGCTCAACTACCAGGGCTGGTTCCAATGGGCGGCCGCCCGGTACTTCTTGTTTTCCGACGACAAAGAGTGGCTCGATGAAAAACTCCCCGCCCTCGTGAAAAGCCTCGAATGGACCGCCTCTCAACGCAAGCTGACGATGGTGGACAACCCCGACGGCTCGCGCCCGATCAACTACGGCTGGCTCCCGCCGGGGCGCGTGACCGACGGGTCGGGCGGCACGAGCACCTTCACCGACTGCATCAATTGGATGGGCTTCAACGAGGTCGTCGCCGTGCTGGAGCGGATCGAGGATCCTCGCGCGACCGAGTTCCGCGCCGTCGCCGACGACTACCGTCGCTGTGTGCTCCGCGGTCTTCGGCTGGCCGCCCGCGGGCGCGAGCCGGTTCGCCTGAACGACGGCACGTTCGTCCCCTACGTGCCCGGGTATCTGGAATCGGAAGGACACGAGGAGAACATGTGGTACGCCGCCGTGGTCGACGGGGCCCTGGAAGGGATCCTCGATTCCGGGATCGTCCCCCCGGGTGATCCCCTGGAAGACTGGGTGCTCGGGAACCTTGAGGACAACCTCTTCGTGGCGGCCCCCAACCTGGCCGACGAGGGCCATTTCCTCGGTCACGCCTGCGGCTATCTCCGGCGCGACCAGCCGGAGCACGCCGTCTACACGCTTTACAGCGTGCTGGCCACGCAGTGCGCCCGGCAGACGCTCACCACCTACGAACATCGCTCTTGGGGCGCCCGCCGAGTTTATGACCTGGCCCCCTGGCCCATGGGCTACTACACTCGCTTGCTCTCCGGCATGCTCTGTTACGACGAAGGCGGCGAGCTCGTCTACTGCCGGGCGACGCCGCGTGCGTGGCTCGAGCCGGGGGGGGAAATCCGCGTCGAGCGGCTCCAGACCCGCTTCGGCCCCACGAGCTTCACGCTCAAAGCCAAGGAGGACCGCGTCACCGGCTCCATCGAGCTTCCCACCCGCTACCGGCCGCGCGTGGCCAAGCTGCGGATTCGCACCGGCGGCGCGGTTTCCTCGGTCAAGCTCAACGGCAAAGCGGTCCCATTTGACGAAGAAACCGGCACGGTCGCGCTCCCTGATGGCGCAGCCCGCGTCGATATCGAAGCAACCCTGACCCGTTCAGCGTCGAGCCGCTGAGCACCGACGGATCCCAAGCCGCTTGCGGCTTTGCACGCCCAAACCTTCAACCTCCAACGTCGATTCTCCACCCCGAGGATTGAATTGGCCCGACGCTTCCACTATGTTGCTTGCGCACTCTGCACCACAACACCGGTTTAGGAGGACATCCAGATGAAACCGACCACGCTCACACTCGCGATCCTGCTTTTGGCCCTCTGGCTCCCGCCGACCCTAGCGCAGTCGGCCGGCGCCGACTTCTTCGTCGCCCCAAGCGGCAGCGATGAAAACCCCGGCACCCAAGAGAAGCCCTTTGCCACCATCGCCAGGGCGAGGGACGCGGTCCGACAGCGAATCACCGCCGGGCTGGAGGCCGACGTGAAGGTCCTCTTGCGCGAAGGCACGTACCGGCTCGACGAGCCGCTCGTGTTCGGCCCGGAGGATTCGGGGACCGAGAAGCACGCGATCACCTATGCCGCCCATTCCGGCGAGAAGGTGGTCGTCAGCGGCGGCCGGCCGGTCACCGGCTGGGCAAAGGGCCAGGGTGAGGTCTGGACGGCCCCGGTGCCGGGCGTCAAGGAAGGCGAGTGGTATTTCCGGCACCTGTTCGTCGCCGGCCGGCGCGCCCTCCGCGCCCGGACGCCGAACAAGGACGACGAAAACCCGTGCCGGCAGCTCACCGGCGCCGAGTTGGCCGGGGACCTCTCGCGGTACACGCTCAGCGTGCCCGGCGGGCTCTTGGGGGATTGGTCGAACCCGTCGGACATCGAGGTGATGGTCGCCGGCAACTGGGCCATCAACCGGCTGCCGGTCCAGAGCATCGACCGGGAGCAGAACGTGGTCGTGCTGGCCCCGCCCCACGCGCAAGGGCACGAGGCGATCCGCCCCGGACCCGGCCGCTGGTTCTGCTTCGAGAACGCCCCGGAAATGCTCGACCAGCCCGGCGAGTGGTATCTCGACCGCCAAACCGGCCTCTTGAGCTATTGGCCCATTTCGGGCGAGGACATGGCCAACATCGAGGTGATCGCACCGGTGGTCTCGCGATTGGTCGAGGTGAAGGGCACGCCCGAAAAGCCGGTCCGCAACCTCCATTTCCGGGGTATCCGCTTCAAGCACACCGACCTCGCGCTCCCCGACGGCGGATACCTGGGCATCCAGGCGTGCCACTGCACGACGGGCAGCGACTGGTCGCGTCCCTGGGCCCGGGTGCCCGCGGCCATCCGCTGGGATTACGTCGAGCACTCAAGCATCGAGGACGGCGCGATGGCCCACCTGGGCGGCTGCGGCGTTGAGTTGGTGGCCGGCTGCCACGACAACCTCGTCCAGGGCAACCACGTCTTCGACGTAAGCGGCAACGGCATCATGCTCGGCGGCCCGAAGAGCGAGGCCGACGTGCCCAAGCGCAACCGCATCGCGAACAACCACGTGCACGCCTGCGGCGTCGAGTACTACGGCGCGATCGGCATCTGGGTCGGCTTCGCCCAGCAAGCCGTCGTCGCCCACAACTTGGTGCACGATCTCCCCTACTCGGGCATCTCCGTGGGCTGGCAGTGGAACCCCGATCCGACCCCCTGCAAGGAAAACGTGATCGAGAGCAACCACGTCTACGACGTGATGAACCGGCTCTGCGACGGCGGCTGCATCTACACCCTGGGCTTCCAGCCGGGCACCGTGTTCCGGGGGAATCACCTGCACGACGCCCACCGCAGCCGCTACGCCCAGGGCGCCCCGAACAACGGCATGTTCATCGACCAGGGGAGCAAAGGCTACCTCTTCGAGCAAAACGTCATCTACAACACGGCCGCCGAGCTGGTCCGCTTCAACCAGTGCTCCCGCGACTGGCACACGTGGCGCGACAACCATATCGGCGAGCCCGCCGAGGTGAAAGAATCCGGCAAAGCCATCATCGCCGAGGCCGGACTGGAGCCGCCCTATCGCGAGCGGCTGACGGGAGCCAGCGATTGACGCTTATGGCCGGACAGCCGCGTAGGTTATGCTTCAGCATATCGCGCTCTTGACAAACGCTGGCGATGTTCGATTCCGGATATGCTGAAGCATAACCTACGGAATCTCCCACAGCGGATCAAAACCCGTGTCTTCAAGCCAGCCCGCCACTTCCGCGGGAGTGCGGTGGTCGGAGATGGGGAACTGCTGGCCGCGGGGAGAATCGCCCGAGGCGTCTTCGTATTCGTAGCCGCCGGGGACGGTGCGGCTGCCGGCACTCATCTGGGTGATGCAGATTTGGGCCAGGCGGTTTCTCAGAGCGGCCGGCTCCCGCGTGGAAAGCACCAGTTCGGCCCCGGGAAAAGCGATTCGCAGGGCGCAGTAGAGGCGCACGAACGTCTCGTCGTCAACCGCGTAAGGCGCCTCGAACCCTTGCGGCGCCTCGTAGATGCGGGGCAGGCTGAAGGCCAAGCGGCGATCGGGGAAGCGGCGTTCGAGATAGACCGCGTGACGCATCATGGCCACGAGGTCTTCTTGCGGGTCGGCCAGACCCAGGAGCACTCCCAGCCCGAGGCGCCCGACGCCCGCCTCGGCGGCCCGCTCGATGCCTTCCAAGCGCCAGTCGAACCGTGACTTGGTGCCCCGCGGATGGTAGAGCCCGTAGAGTTCCTCGTGGTACGTCTCCTGATAGAGCGTGACCCCGCACGCCCCGGCGGTGGCCAGTTTGGCGTAGGCCCCGGTCGATTGCGGGGCAATCTCGATCGCCGGATCGATCCCCCGGGCCTTCAGGGCAACGATGATCTCGGCAAAATACTCGGGCGTGGTCAGCCGGGGAAAGTCGCCCGCCACGAGGAGGACGTGCCGAAAGCCGCGGCTGCGAAGGATCTCGGCCTCATGGAGGGCTTGCTCCGGCGCCAAGTGACGGCGGTCGATCGGGTGCGGGTCGCGGAACCCGCAGTAGGTGCAGTGGTTCGTGCAGTGACTCGACAGATAGAGCGGGGCGTAGAGCAACATCCGCCGCTTGCCCGAGGCGGGACGGCCGGAGGAGCTTGGTCCAGCGAATCGCTCCTGCGTCAGCCGCCGAGCCCGACGGGCGACCTCTTCCAGCTCAACCTCCGGATCGAGCACCGCCTTGGCTTCGGCGATCGGGCCGGCGTCACGGGACGCGTCGTGGATCGCCCTTCGTGGGTCGCGGGGAGGTCGTGGGTCGCGCCCGGCCAGTTCGTTGGCGGCCAGGTCCAGCGCGTTGGCCAGCCCGCGATCCTCACCGGCCGCCCGAAAAAGCAGTTCCTCGCGTATTTGGGTGCCACTGCTGGCTTGTCCAGCAGTGATTCCTGGGAGAATGCGCCCAGCACTGCTGGACAAGCCA
>JBDRTC010001077.1:0-10450 GCA_043824335.1 Planctomycetota bacterium
GGATCTGTCAGCCGCAAGTCGCCGGGACCGCAACCCGACGACGGCCGGCACAGACGGACCTTTACGATTCACCTGAGAACCGGATGGAGAGACTAGGATGGCTGAACAGTCCAAACAGCCATGTTGCGCGTGTGACACGGCGCCGAAGCTGATATTCGCATGTTCCGGGGCGGCCGACGTTGGGGAGGTTGCGGACCTTGCGGCCCGCGCGCTAACCTTGGCCGGAGCGGGCAGGATGTTCTGCCTCGCCGGAATCGGCGGTCGAGTCAGCGGGATTATGGAAACCACGCGGGCCGCGTCCAAGATCCTCGCCATTGACGGCTGCCCGCTTAATTGCGTGAAGCTCTGCCTGGAAGAGGCGGGGTTCAACGATTTCGCACATCTTCAACTGGCCGATCTCGGCTTGGCCAAAGGGCAGTCGCCCGCATCGGGCGAACCGGTCGCCCGTGTTGCTTCTGCCGCGGCCGAGAAACTTGGCGTAGTTTGACCGCCCCCGTTCACGGCTTGACCGCAACGAAGGCAAAACAAGGAGACGCTGATGAGCACAAACCTGCACAAAGCAATTCGAGCGTGCTTCGGTGCGAGCACGTTTCCCGTGCTGGCTGTGGTCCTGATGACGCTTTCCATCGCGGGATGCAGCAAGCCGAGTGAAGAACCGACGGACACGAGATTGTCGACCGTCGCGTTAGCCGCAGATTCGCCGCCCGAAGGCCGAGACGATGCAGCACAACCCGTAGACGGCCCCTCGCGCACCAGCGTTTTCTATCTCTTCAATACCTTCCGGTGTGCAGCGTGCAAAAAGGTAGAGTCGCTGACCAAAGAAGCAGTCCTCGGTACGCAGGAGGAGCCGAGCCCGTTTGCGGACGAGATTGCCGCGGCAACGTTGACGTTTGAAACTCTGAATATCGAAGAAAAGCAGCATGAGCACTTCCTGACCGACTTCGGCACGCAGGCGAAGATTCCCGTCATTGCCGAGATGTCTGGTCAACGGATTGTGCGTTTTGTAGTCTTGGACAAGGCTTGGTTTCTCTTCGATGACAAACCGCGGTACTTGGACTACGTGAGAGGCGCCATTGAGGCCTTCAACAAGAACGAAGAACCGGTTAAGGCCGAGCTTCCCGATCAGTGCGAATATATCACAGCTCTCGCGGCCTACGAAAAGGCGCAGAATGCTCCGAAGGAGTTCCATATTCTCGATATCCGTACTCCGGAAGAATATGTGTTCATCGGGCATCCTGAAGGGGCCCGGAACATTCCGGTTATGTTCATGGGCTACTCCTATGACGAGAAAATGGGAAGGCAGAAGATGCTGCCGAACGCCGACTTTGCCGAAGAGGTCCAGCAGCACTATTCTCCAGAGGACCACTTAGCCATTCTGGGTGAGTCCGGCCCCCGTGCGGCCCTGGCGGTTCGGATGCTGAGCAAGGCCGGTTTCAAGCATCTCTACGCAATTACCCACGGTTTTGTGGGCGAAATGCAGGGACAAGCCGAATACCCGGACCACGGAAAGCGTCGGGTGAACGGTTGGGTGAACGAAGGAGTGCCGTGGACGACTTCACTCGTCCCGGAACTGATGTACGAACGTCAGGAGGAAATTGCAGACCGTTGACAGGCCGGCGGCTGCTCAGCCGCGAGCCGTTCCTGCCCGGTTTCGATGGCGATCCTCAGGAGAATTCGCATGGATTTGAAGAATGCCGTTACCGTCTGCCTGATCTCGCTGTTCTCGGCGACGCTCGTCGTGCTGATCGCCCGATCCCTGGATTCACAAGCAGCCTCTCGCTTGGAGCCACAATTGGCCAGAATCGTTGAAGAGCTTGAAGCGATACGATCGTCGGGCGGCATCGCTACCTCGCCTGCCGCAACGGCGAAGGACCTATCGTTTCGCGACGGCTTGGTCGTCTACTACTTTCACAGCAACACACGGTGTCCCACGTGCCAGGCCATCGAATCGCAATCCCACGAGACGGTCCAGGCAGACTTCGCCGAGCAGTTGGACAGCGGCGAGATAGTCTGGAAGACGCTCAACTACGAGGAGCCGGCCGCTTCTGAGTTGGCGACAAAGTTCGAAATCCAAATGCCGGTCGTCGTTCTCGCCCGGATGAAGGAAGGGCAGATTGAAGACTGGAATCGGCTGGACCAGGTCTGGGGGCTTGTGGGCGACAAGCCCGCGTTTGCTGAATACATCCGCGCCGAAATCAGCCAGATACTGAAGGCTCCGGCCCAAGACCCCACCTTGGCGGAGCCTGATTATACGCCGGCGATTCCGGTTCCCGGCGGTGAAACGGACGACCTGCCGCTTCCAACCGGCCGAGTCGAGATTCCAATTCCACAGTGAAGAAAGTCACGCCCAATCAACAAGAACGGAGGAAACTGATGAAACGTTTTGCTATTGTCGCACTGGCAGTTGCCATTCTTGCGGTAACGTTCGCCTCGACGGCCCGGGCCGCTGACCCACCCGCTGATCGCGTCGTCGCGATGTATTTCCATCGAACGCAGCGGTGCCCGACCTGCCTCAAGATGGGCAGCTACTCCGAGGAAGCCGTCAAGAAGGGGTTTGCGAAGCAGGTCAAGGCAGGCTCGGTTGAGTTCCACTACGTCGACTTCCAGGACAAGAAGAACGCCGCTCTGACCAAGGCCTATAAGATCAGCGGGCCTGCGCTGGTCGTTGCGAAGGTCAAAGAGAACAAGGTGAAAGAATACAAGGACCTCAAGGATATCTGGACGAAGGTTCGCGAGAAGCCCGAGTTCCTCAAGTATGTCTGCGAGAACGTTGAAGCGTACTTGAAATAGCCTTTCGGGCCGCCACGGACTCGTCCTGAGACACGTTGCGCCGCCAGAGCTGCAACGGAGGAAGTGGACGGCGCGCTTCCGCACACGGAGGGAAAACATTTCCGATGGTCACCTACCTGCTCTACGTGGTCGCCGCCCTGTACCTGGGTGTGCTGACTTCGATCAGCCCTTGTCCGTTGGCGACGAACATCGCCGCTATCTCCTACATCGGGCGCAAGGTGGAGAACCCGCGTCTGGTGATCAACGCCGGGCTGCTTTACACACTGGGACGTTGCATACTCTATCTCACCCTGGCCGGGTTGCTGACAACCACTGCTCTGTCCATCCCCGCCGTGTCTCTCTTCCTGCAGAAGTACATGCACCTGGTCCTCGGGCCGATCTTTCTGTTGCTCGGCATGTTTCTGGTGGGCCTGATCACCGTAACCGCCGGCGGAACGATGATGAGCGAGGGGATGCAGAAGCGGGTCGATGCGATGGGCATTTGGGGCGCCCTGCTGCTGGGAATTCTCTTCGCGGTCTCCTTCTGCCCGACTTCGGCGGCGTGGTTCTTTGGACTTCTGGCCCTGACAATGGGTTCTGAAGCGGGCGCCATCACGAGCGTCGTGGCAAAGGTTGGCGTCTCGCTTCCCACCGCATCGGTCCCGGGCGGGGCGATTCTGTTGCCGCTGGTTTACGGCATCGGCACGGCGCTGCCGGTGATCGTGGTTGCGTTCCTGCTGGCCTACAGCGCCCAGTCGGTGGGCAAGACCTACAACGTGTTGTCCAAAATCGAATGGTGGGCCCGCATGATCACCGGGTGGGTCTTCGTGTTGTTAGGCGTCTGGTTCTCACTGAAATACGTCTTCGAGGTGATCTAGCAGACGGACTCGCGGCCGCGTAGTTGCAGTTATCGGGATCGAATGTTCAACCGCCACAATACAGTAACCAATACGTCTTTCGAAAGGAGCCGAAGATGAGAGTCTCACGTTTGTTTGTTGGAGTGGCCTTCGGTCTCGCACTGTTCTGTTCGGTGACGGCGCATGCTGAAACGGCCGAACAGGCGTTTATCAGAGGCAATACGCTGCTGGCAAAAGGAAGCTTTGAGGAAGCCTTGCAGGCTTACTCTACGGCCGTACGTGCTGAACGCACGAATCAGCAGTATGGGCAGCAATTCATGCTAGTCCGCCGCGTGACCGCTCTGCGAGAGAGCCTGGACCGGGAGAGAGACCCTCAGCGTTGGCTGAGAATCGCTCAGTCCTTGCGTTCGTTCTATATCAGCCAGGGAATCCACTCGGAAGCCCTGTCGGTAGATGAAAAGATTCACGCCAGGTTGAACACAGCGTCGTCGGCGGGGCAATTGGCCGAGACGCAACTGGCAATGGGCAGGGACGCCGAGGCGTCGCAGGCACTTTCGGCACTGGCCCCTGAGCAGGCCACGACCGTCACGCAAGCCCTGCTTGCAATCGCGCTGGCCCGACAAGGTCAAGTGGGTGAGGCGCGAAAGATCGGTGAGGGAATAGCCCGTCCGGGCAGTAGTGATCCGGGTACGTTGTACGTTCTGTCGCGGATGCAGGCGATCGTTGGGAACGATGGTGCGGCGCTGGGGCTGTTGACTCGTTGCTTTGAAGCAGTACCGCCGAGCAGGCTCGGCGATCTCAAGATGCACGCGAAACAGAACCCGGAGCTTGCCGCCCTGGCTTCTACCGACGGCTTCGCGACGGCGTTTCAGACCGAGTCCAAGGTTGCTGAATCGAAGTGCAGCGAGGGCAGCAGTTGTGCCGGCTGCCCCATGCGCGGCGGGTGTCCGAAGGGCCAAGACAAGTAGCAACACACCGTTGGATCAGGTGACGGCAACGGGACAATCGGAGCAAAGAGGTGAAGAAGGCAAGACGCATCGTTCAGTCGGCCTTCCTGGCACTCGTATTGGCAGGTGTGTTCATCGTGGGTGCCAATTGCGAACGATGGTGTCCGTTCGGCGGCGTGGAGGCAGTCTACACCTACGCCCGCGAGGGAAACATGCTGTGTTCCCTGGGTACATCGAATTTCTTCATCCTTGGCGGCGTTCTCGCAATGACCGTCCTGCTGCGCCGGGCGTTCTGCAGCCATATGTGCCCCCTTGGCACGATCTCGGAATGGCTACACGGCCTGGGCCGGCGACTGAATATCCCAAACATCCGGATCGCAGACAAACTAGACCGCGTGTTGGCTTTGCTGAAGTATGCGGTCCTGGCGGCGATCTTGATTGCCACTTGGAAGGCGGGCGAACTGATATTCCGCGGGTTCGGTCCCTGCTACGCCCTGATCAGTCGCCATGGGGTTGACATCACTTTCTGGGCGTACGTGGTAGGTGGGGCAATCGTGCTGGCATCGCTGTTGACGATCATGCCGTTTTGCCGGTGGTTCTGTCCATTTGCGGCGGTACTGAACCCTCTGTCCCGATTCGGTGTGGCTCGCGTCAAACGCAACAGGGCCGTGTGCCTTGACTGCGGGCTTTGCTCCAAGAGCTGCCCGGCTGCTATCCCGGTGGATCAGCTTGAGCAGGTCAAAGTCGCGCGGTGCATGTCTTGTCTGAATTGTGTTGATTCCTGTCCGCAGAAGGGTACCGACTCCAGTGCACTGGGCTGGGGGCCGCCGAGACTGCTTGGCCAAAGATGGCCGCAAGCAGCGTTGATCGCCATTATGCTGTTGTGTACCACGGCGGCCGTGGCGTCTTCTTATATGTTCCCCATGCCGTCCTTCGTCAAGAGCCATGGGAGTCCGTCCGCTCAGGTTTCCAAGGTGCGGCTGAAAGTCGCCGACCTGACGTGCCGGGGCCGCGCTAACCTGTTCTTCTACTTCCTTGAGCGCGACGACATGTACGAGATCCCCGGCTACTTCAAAGTGGAAGCCTGGCCCGGCCCCGGTCTTGCCGTCGTGGACGTCAGTTATGACCCCACACGAACCAACGAGGACGCTATCAAACAAGCGCTTACCGAACCGTACTATGATGCCACAGCAGACCTCTGGCGGAATTCGCCCTTCACGATCGAGGGGTACGACCCGTTCATGATGGGTGGCGAAGATGCAGAGGATTGTGATACGAGGCAAGAAACCGTTTTGCATTACGTCGATCGAGGCCGACTGTGACTGCTTCGAGTTTGAAACTCTGGCAATGAACACCTTAGAGAATCGATTGAAGAAAGCCGCGATGGTTCACTCCTTCACGTCTCGGCGCGGCCCGACATCACGGCGCGTGAAGACCGTGCCCTTATGCTGAAGCATAAGCCGCGCTCTGAAGCATAACCTACCCTTTTGTCATCACTTGCCGGTAGTGATCGACCAGGCCGGCTGCGGCACGTTCAGCGGCAAACGTTTCTTGCGCCCGGCGCCGTGCTGTTGCTGCGAGGCTCGCCCGGAGTGGTTCGTTGCCTGCGAGTTCCAGGATGGCTGCGGCCATGGCGTCGGGATCATCGGCAGGCACAAGTCGGGCGGATTGCGAGCGCGGCGGGAAGATCTCGGCGGTGCCGCCCACGTCGGTCGCCACGACGGCCAGGCCCGAGGCAGCCGCTTCAAGCAACACCCGACCCAGCGGCTCCTGACGGGCAGGGTGCACCAGCATGCACAGCTCGTTCAAGATCCGGTCCACATCGTTGCGGAAACCGAGGAAGTGGAGCCGTCCCGCCAGCTTGCCGGCGGCCGCAGTGCGCAGCTTGGCCTCGAAATGCCGCGATTCCAGCTTGTCGGACCACCGCTGGCCGACGATCACGTAGTGGACGTTCAGCAGCTTGTCGGCCAGGCTCGCCGCGGCCTCGACGAGCACGTCCTGGCCCTTGCGGAGGCAGATCTGCCCGATCGTGCCGACCAGCTTCAATTCGGGCGGAAGCCCCAGCTCACGGTGAAGGTAGCCCGACTTCGGCCGCGGCCGGAACGCGTCGAGGTCGACGCCGTTATAAAGCACGTGCGTCTTCTCGGCCGCCAACCCGGCGGCGACGTGGAAGTCCCGGGTCGCCGCGGAGACGGCCAGCAGCCGGGTGTGTCGGTTCAAGTCGGCGACTCCCCGGGCGCTGAGCCGGAGGATGTCGCGCAGATGGGCCAGGCTCGAAAGCCGGGCACCGCCGCCGAGCGGTGGTCGCTCCGCGGCCACGGGCCCTGAAAGACGTCCCATCGAGAGACTGTTGGCGTGGAGCAGGTCCGGACGCCGTCGCGCAAGCAGCCGGGCCAGCTCTTCGCGAAGCCGGGGTTGAGGCAAGCGGTGCCCGGCCGAGTCGCGAAACACGAACGGCACGACCTCGACGCCCCGGGCATCAAGCTCCCGGGCCAGCGGCCCCTCGGGTGGCCCTGCCACGGCCGGGCAAAAACCCGCAGAGCGGACTCCCTCCAACGTAGCGAGCATCGAACGCTCCCCGCCGCTGGTCGTGGCATATTCGCAGAGTAACAGGACTTCGGGCATGGATGCTTTGGGAAGCGGCGGGCTTCCGGAAAAGTCCGGTCACACGCTCGGCCAGACCGCTCAATCGTCCGGACCGCCCGGGACGATGGGTACGTGGATCACGGTGGGTCGATCCTCACTGAGGGCTGCCCGGATAGCCGGCGCCAGCTCCTCGTTTCTTTCCACCCGCACGCCCCGGCAGCCGAAGCCTTCGGCCACTTGGTCCAACCGGGTGGGTCCCAGGGTGCTGAACAGGGGCTCGCCGTAGCTTCGCGTTTGGCCGCTTGCTGAAATGCCCCAACGCCGGTCGTCGGCCACGACGGCTACGAAGGGGAGCCCCTGGCGCGAAGCGCACTCCAACTCTGAAACGGTGAACGTGAACGACCCGTCGCCCGAGAGCAGGATCACCGGCCGATCGGGATAAAGCGCCCGGGCGGCCAGCGCGCCGGGTAGTCCCCAGCCGACCACGCCGCTGGCCCCGCAGGTGACCCAATGGGCCGGCAAGCGGTCCAAGAGCAACTGGTGAAACCATTGGCCGATGTTCCCGCCGTCGACCAGCAGGATGCTCTCGTCGCTCAACACTTCGCCGACGGCCAGGACCACGTCCCGGCCGTTCGTGCCGGTTGGAAACCTGTCGGCCGCCGCAACGCACTGCCGGCGAAAGGTGTCGCGCCGCTTTCGGGCTTCCGCGAGCCACTCGCTCGTGGGCCGACAATCGAGCCGCCGGCACGCTTCAGTCAACTGTTCGAGCACGACCCCCGGAGCGGCGTGGATGCCCAGCCCGGCCTCCAGGCCACGGCGCAGGCACGTCTCGTCGGCATGGATCCGGATGACCCGGGCGTCCGGGCTGACAACCGGCGGCGAGAGTTGGCCCACCCGGTAGTCGAACTCCGCCCCGGCCAGAATCACCAGGTCTGCATCGGGCAACAGGCGCGCCCCGCCCGACGCCGCGCCGATCACGCCCACAAACGGATCGATCGGCGCGGGCACACTGCCCCGATCCCAAATCGGCGTGACGACGGGAATCTGCTGTTGGCCCGCAAAACGCGCCAGGGCCTCCTCGCCGCGGGAGTAGTAGACGCCGCTCCCGGCCACCAGCACGGGCCGCCTGGCCGACCGGATGAGCCGGGCCGCCTCCTCGACCGCTTCGCCGTCGGCGGCTCCGCGGTGCCGCACCTCGCCCGATCGCACCGGCGAACGCACCACGTCGGCCGGGTCGACCTCGGCCGAGGCCACGTCGATCGGAAGCGAGAGATGGACCGGGCCCGGGCGGTCGCTGGTGGCCGCCGTGAACGCCTCGTGTACGATCTGGGCCACCCGTTGGGGTGCGTCCACCATGCGGGCGTACTTGGTAACGGGGGCCGCCATGGGCACCGGATTGAAGTCCTGAAAGTCGCCGTACCCCAACCGGGCGTGCGGGGTGATGCCGGTGATCAGTAGCATCGGGGCGCCGTCGAACCAGGCGTTGAGGACCCCGGTCAAGGCGTTGGCGTGGGCCACGGCCCCGCTCACGGCACAGACGCCCACCGAGCGGGTGAGCCGGCCGGCCACCTCGGCCATGTACCCGGCCGCCTGCTCGTTGCGCACGTCGATCATCCTCATTCCCGCCCGGCGACAGGCCAGGTAAAACGGGTCCAGCCCGTGCCCGTTTAGCGTTGCGATGAACGACACGCCCCGAGCCCGCAATTCCTCCACCAGAACGTCGGCTACCGTCATGCTCGGCTCCTCCTCACGCCAAAGTCGTGACTGCCAGTCCTCTCCACGCTCACTGCTTACCCATTCTTACCAGTCCAGCCCCATCTCGGCAAGGTGCGCACAGAGACGGTCGAGATGCCAGGGTCGTTCAACCCGGCTGCCGTCGATCCGAATTCCCTTTGTTTCAGCGGGCTGTGATAACGGGCCCGAAAGCCGCGTGCTTACTGACAGTCCGTTTCATCTGCTCAAATCGAGTCATCGGTTCCGCTTGTGGTGGCCCAAAGCTCCCCTTGAAGTGAGCGTCGCGAATGGCTAACATGGTCATATGTACACGTCCACCATTCCCGCCGCATCGGGTGGAGCACGATGACCGAAGTGATCCGCACAGAGCGAAAATCGGCGGTGCTCACGCCTTCCAGCTTGGCCTGCCTGGCACACGTTCCGACGGTCAACCTGACGGCCGGCTGCGCCCACGAGTGCCGCTACTGCTACGCCCGCGGCTACCAGACGCACCCTGGCGAAGGCAAGGTCGGATTCTACGCGAATACGCTTGCCAAGCTGCGGGAGGAGTTGCCCCGCAAACGCAAGAAGCCCACCACGGTGTATTTCAGTCCGTCGAGCGATCCCTTCCAGCCGATTCCCGAGGTCCTGAAAATGGCTTATGACGTGATCAGGTTTCTCTTGGAGTCGGAGATTGGCGTGGCCTTCGTCACCAAGGGGCGGATTCCCGAACGGCACCGCAACCTGTTGGCCGCCCATGCACCACTGGTCCAGGGGCGGATCGGGCTGATTACTCTTGATCCAGCAGTCGCCGCGGCGTTTGAACCCCGCGCGGCGACGTCGGAGGTCCGGCTCTCGCAAGCGGCCGAGCTGATCGGCGCAGGCGTCCCGGTCGAGGCGAGGCTCGACCCGATCTTGCCCGGCGTGACCGACGGCGCGGACTGCCTGGAGCCGCTCTGCGCGGCATTGGCCCGCATCGGCGTGCGCACAATTGCCGCCAGCGTCCTCTTTCTTCGGCCGGCAGTGATCGGATCGCTGCGGCGGCACGTGGAGGACAAGCTGATGCTCAATAGGATGTTGGACTACTTCGCCGGCGGCGAGCCTCTGGCGATCCATGCGGGCAGCAGCCGGGTGTTAGCGCTTCCGGCTTGGGCGCGTCTTGAGATCATGGAGCGTCTGAAATCCATCGCACACCGTTACGGCCTGGAGGTCCTTGTCTGTGCCTGCAAGAACCCGGACATCTCCAGTGGCTCTTGCCACATTTCGGGCCGCTGGCCGCCTGCGGTCCGCAGGGACTGCCAATTGGGACTGTTCCAACCGTAGCAGCCGCGCGGAAAGGTTACAACGTGGATCACATACAAAGGTACAACCAGCGCTTGCTACGGAATGCATTGAGGGAAACGCGACTCATAACGTCTCTCGACTTAACCTCAGGGAGAGTTCTGATTCTATGAAAGAGCGGTCCTCCTGGTGCTATACACGGTGTAGTGGTTTTTGTTACTCACCAATAGCACAAACAGGAGGACCGAGAGATGTTGTACCTTGGGATCGACCAGCATCGCAAGCAGTTGACCGTCA
>JBDRTC010001078.1:0-5185 GCA_043824335.1 Planctomycetota bacterium
GCAACTCGGGGAAGGGCCTAATACTACTCGGGCAGTGCGCGCCCGGCTTTCTCCGCCAACTGCCGAACCTTGGCCGTGACCACCTCCTCCACCTCGGGCGGGAAGAACCCGGGCTCGCTGTAGAGGCAGCGGGTCTCGTAACCGCCTTCGGCGAGCACCCTGGCGGTCGGCAGGTAGCCGAAGCAGTCGTTCGAGTAGCCGGCGATCCAGAGCTTCCGGGGTCCGATCGCGGCTTCCACCAGCGGCACGTATTCGTTGACCACCTCGCCGGGTAGCGCAACCAGGGTCAAGTCGTCGCCGAACTGCCAGACGGCGATCGGGGCGGAATACTCACTGGCCAACGGCTCGCCCTTGTCCAATGCCTCGATCATCTGCTTCGCGTTGTAGGCCAAATAACCGGGCCCCTTAACCATCTCCTCCAACTGCTCTCGCGGCACCGACGCAAGCGGCAATTCGGCGTGCTCCAGCTCCACCCGCAATGGTCCGCCGATCGCGGCCAGCTTCTCGCCGGCGACGCGGCAGACTTCCGCCCCCAGGCTCTCGCCGTTCTGCCGGGCCGCCTCGACCGTGCCGCGGGGATACGGGTTGGCGCTTCCGCCGCATCCGATCATGAACATCGCCTGCACGCCGGGGTGCTCTCGTTCGACGTACGCTTGGGCAAAGCCGGCGTAATCGCCCGAGAGCTCGTAGTGGTTGCCGGTGAGCGTCGTGTTGTGGCAGGCACACTGAAACACGAGCGCCCGGAGCTTCCCGTCCGCCGAATCGACCCGCAACACGGGCACGCTGCGGTCGACGTAGCCTCGCGGATTGAAGCCCAGCCGGACGCCGCTCTCCGTAAACTCACGGCGGTTCATCACGAGGTTCGTCACGCCGACGCCCCACGAGAGCTGCGCCGACTCCAGGCCGTCCAGTGCCGCGGCGGCCAGCTCGGCCAGTTCCCCGGCGAGCCTTTCGGCGTACTCGTGAACCCGCTTAAGATCCTCGCCCTCGAGCGAGTAGCCGGTCGCGCCGGGGATTCCGATCACCGGGCCGGTGTGCGTGTGGGAAGGATTCAAGAGGATCTGCCTGCGCTCGATGCCGGTCTTCTCTATGATCCGCCGGCAGATGGAGTCGGCCACGGGGGCGTTGTAGCCGATCACGTCGGCGGTCAGGAGAACGGCCCGACGGCCTTCAGCATCCTCAAAGGCGATCGCCTTGGCGTAAAGGTCGGCCAGCACGCCCTCGGAGGGTTTGTTGCGCGAGGCGTAGCCGGCCATTCGGATCGGCTTCTCGGGCGTGATCCTGGCGCCGGCCAGGCCGACCCGCCACGCGGCTTCTTCGGCGCGAAGCGCGCCGGCACACCAGAGCATTACGCTCAGAGAGAACAGGACCAGCACAAGCACTCGACTCTTGGTTCGGATCGCTGCATTCATGGGGAGTCCTCCTCGTCAAGATTGAAGTTGTAAACAAACTGTGCCGTGGCCGTGCAGTCGTGATCCACGCGCACCCGGGTCCAGTGGGCCGAGAATCCGGTGGGGAACTCGTGGACCGTCTTCTTGCCGGGGGCCACCGTTATGGTTTCGTAGGGCATCCAGTGTTTTCTTTGGACCGTGGGATCGACCTCGATCGTGAACGCGATGGCCCGGTCGGCGTCGTGGCCAAGCTCAATCCGTTTCCGCTCGAAGCCGAACATCAGGTACGGGTCGGACGCTTCCCCGGCCCGGACCGGCGTTTCCAGCCAGGGCCCGCCTTCGCCGTTGGGCTTGTCGAACTGCCAAAGGTCGTCGGTCTTGCCGAACCAGAGCCCGCACTCCGGGCCGCCCCGCACGTAGTTTGAGCCCGAAGGGGCCGCCGCATCGTTTCCGGCCAACACGAGCATGCCCCGCCAGGACGAGAAGTCGGAAATCGCGCGCTGGTGCGCCGCGACGGGGCGGATGCTCCAGGCGTACGTCAGGCCGGAGACCTCGTAGAAGAGGCCGCCCACGTCCATCAGCATCCGCTCCGTTTGGACTTCGCGGATTCGCGACCACTGGTCGGCCGCGGTTCGGTCGGAAGGCGATCCGGCCCGAGGCAGCCGGCACGTGCTCCACTGGCCGCTTCGGCTTCCGATTTTCAACACCGCCGAGGCCCGGTCCCACCCGGCGGCGACCACCGTCTCGCTCATCGAACCCAGGTTGCTGATCTCGGCAAAACAGGCGCGGTCCAGAAGCGTCCATCGCGTGCCGTCGAACTCGGCCAGACAGCCGCTTTCGCCGTTCGGGGCGGTTGCCGCAACGAGAACCTTCTTGCCGGCCAGGTGCCCGGCCGTGAATTCGAGCGATGCGTCCTCCAGCCCAAGCGCCGTGGGGACGTTCGCAGCCTCGACGACTTCGAGCGTTTCCAGATCGGCTTCGAGGAGACGGCCGTCCCCGGTCAGGAGAAACATTTTCCCGTCTTCCGGGTGCCGGATCGAGGCGACCAAGTGCTCATCGGCCAGCGTGCCAAGAGTTCTCACGCGGCCGTCGTCGCTAATCAGGTGCGGGCCGATGCTCAACAGCCCGCCGATCATCTTGCGGTTGGAGAAGACGCCGGGAAGCGACTCGCTCCGCCTGCGGAACGTCATCTCCCGGCCGATTTCGTAAAGCGCGCCGCCGTGGGCCTCGCCGTTCGCATCGCCCACGTACGAGATGAACCAAAGCCGGTCGGCAAAGGGTAAGAGCCCGCCGTGGATGCGCGGCTTCTCTTCGGTCGCCCGGGGGAGCGAATCAAACAGGCCGGTCTTGAGCCGGCCGGGTTCGTGCTCATCGTGGGGATCGAAGCAGAATTGGGCGGTCGCGGTTGTGTCGCGATCGGCCGTGATGCGGACCCACGCGGCGGAAAAGTCCTTGGGGAAAACGTGCCAGGCATAGCCGCACTCGGGAAGCGTGATCGTTCGATACTCGGCCCAGTCGCCGTCGCCGCGCGGGTCGACTTCGAGCAGGAAGCGCGTGCCGGCTGGTGCAGCCCCTTCAAACAGGTGCAGCACGCGGTTTGCGAAGCCGCTGACGAAGAACGGATCGGAGGGGACGCCGGCTTTGACTTCATCCTGATACCAGGGCCCGCCCCAACCGCCGGGCGCGCCAAAGCGGCGGATCTCTTCAAGCGACCCGAGCCAGAGATTCGACTGCGGCTGGCCTCCGGTTCGATGGCGGTGCCCGAGCGAGGAGACCTCGTTCCCGGCCAAAACGAGGTTCCCCTGCCACCGGCAGAAGTCGGGCGTCATGCGCAAGTGGAACGCCAACGGCAAGAGCCCGGCCATGTTGCCCGGCTTCAGCTTCGGCGACATAAGGTAGTAGAGCCCGTGCATATCCAGCATCAATTGGCCCGGTGCCGCTTCGCGGATCCGCGGCCATTCGGTGCACCAGGCGTGGTCGTAGGACTGGCTCCCTTTGGGAAGCCGATACGTCGACCATTGGCCGTCGCCCAGTACGGCCAAGAGCACCGAGGCCCGGTCCCAGCCGGTGGCGTAGAGGGGAGCGTCGTTGGACTCGGCGCCATGGATACCGCCGGCGGTGGTCACGTCGCAGAACGCGGTTTGGTGGATCACGCTCCAGGTCTTGCCGTCCCACTCGGCCAGGCGGCCGTCGCCGCTTCCTTGCCGTTGGTCGCCGTCGTGGTACGTGTTGTTGGCCACGACCACTCGACCCTGCGACGTACACCCTCCCTTGAAATGGGCCGTGCCCTGGATGCCAAGCTCCTCCTTGCTCAGGTCGAACAGCCGGGTGACTTCGAGCGTGCGGACGTCGGCCTCGTAAAAGCCGCCTTCCATCGCCTGCGCGTAGACCTTGCGTGCCGGGTCGGTCAAGTGGCGCATCACGGCGGTGACGCGCTCCGTGGCGAGGTCCTCGAACACGCGAACGTTGCGTTCTCGGTCGATGAGATAAGGGCCGATGATAAGCTGGCTCGATTCCGCGTGGATCATCCGGCCGGCGTGCGTGCCCACGACGCTCTCAGGCCGGCGGCGGATCGCCAGGTCAGGCGTGATTTCGTAGAGGCCGACCCCGCCGCCGCTCTTGTGCGAGACGTAGCTCACGTACCAGAGCCGGTCGGCCCAGGGCACGACGGCCCCAATGCCGCATTCGGAATACGAGTCGGCCGTCGCCGCCAGGTGCGGGTAGACGCCGCTGAACTCGGGCGGCGCCGGCCCGGCGGCGAAAACGGACGCGGCCAGGAGTGTGAAGGGGCAGCCAATACATGCCGCCAGTGTGTTCCTGCTCATTGGTCTTTCTCGGTGTATTCGGCGGAACCGCACGAGGCGAGTTAAGCACTGTCACCCGGTCGCCATCATCATCGTCATCGCGGATTCCCCAGGCAACCCCCGCCGGGCCATTTGGGGGACACGATTCTGATTGCATCCTCCGCCTGATCGGCTATGCTGGCACGTCGTTGCAGCCGAACTTGTGGGTGGCACTGGCGTCTCGCCAGTGTCCGTGGCCCAGCACTGGCGAGACGCCAGTGCCACCCAACGCAGTCCACACCGGGGAGCCCGACCATGTCTACCGATGCCTTCACCCGCTTGTTGAATTCGACGCCGGGCCGATGGGCCGCTGTCGCGGCTCTGGGCGTGACGCTCCTCGCCGGCAATCCTTCGGCCTTTGGCGAGGAGCCCCTCCAGATCACGAGCGATCAAGCCGTCGTCGCCGTGAAGCTGGGCGACCAGCCCGTGCTCGAGTACCAGTACGTCGGGAAACCGAAGAAGCCGTATGCGAAGGAGTGGTTCTCGCCGCAAGCGGTGAACGTGCTTCGCGACGCTCCTCACGACCACCTGCACCACCACGGGCTGATGTTCGCCGTGGCCGTCGACGGCGTCGACTTCTGGTCGGAGAACGAAAAGTGCGGCCAGGAGAAACACGTTCGTCTGACCGACGTCGAATCGTACAGCCGCCACGGGCTCTCCTGGTGTACGTTCACGCAGCACGTCGATTGGCTCGGCCCGGATGGGGAAACACGGCTCCTCGAAGAAGAGCGCACGATCGACTCTTGCCGGCTGCCCGACGCGGGGGCGACGCTGCTAATCTGGCAATCGCGCTTCAACGTGCCGCCGGGGAAGCCCTCGGTCACGCTGAGCGGCTCCACCTATTTCGGGCTGGGGATGCGGTTTGTCCAGTCGATGGACAAAGGCGGCCGCTTTCAAAACGCCGACGGCAACGATGGCGTAGAAGGGACCAACGACGCCCGAAGCGCTTGG
>JBDRTC010001079.1:0-4674 GCA_043824335.1 Planctomycetota bacterium
GACCGCCCGGAAAGTGCGCCAGCTCGACCCCGACCACGCGATCATCGTCGAGCCGGCCCCCTGGGGCAGCCCCGCGTCGCTCGACTGGTTCGAGCCGATCGACGTACCCGGGGTCGTCTACAGCGTGCACATGTACCAGCCGCACCGCTTCACGCATCAGGGCATTCACGGCAATCCCGCGGGCATCCGCTATCCCGGGGAGGTCGACGGGAAGCCGTGGGACCGCGACGGGCTGCGTCGGGCATTGCAGCCCGCGGTCGACTACCAACGCGACTACGGTGTGCACGTCTATCTCGGCGAGTTCAGTGCGATCCGCTGGGCCCCGGGCGAGAGCGCCCACGACTACCTCCGCGACTCGATCGACATCTTCGAGGAGAACGGTTGGGACTGGGCCTACCACGCCTTCCGGGAGTGGGACGGTTGGAGCGTGGAGCACGGCCCCGACCGCCAGGACCGCTCGCCGAGCCCGACGCCGACCACGCGAGAAAAGCTGCTGCGGTCTTGGTTCGCCAAGAACCGTGAGCCGGAGTGATCTCTCCGTCCGATCCGCCCGGCGAGTAGACGCTCTGTTCGAGTTTGTGAATGCCATGCAACACGGGAGAGTGTCCGAGAGATCTTGCTTGCCGTGGGGGAGTTAGGCTTTACGTTGGCATGGCCCGCGGACGATCCGTTGCCCGGGCCATCGGTTCGAATCCTCTCGGGGCAAGACTGGCAATTCAAGGGCAATTCGAATAAAATTCGAGTTAAGGCATGCTTTCGCCGCAAGTGCCTATTAGAAAGCAGGTTCCGGCGTGAGTCCTTCTTTTGACGAGTCGGCCATGTCGATCCGAGTCCAATGTCCAGGGTGTAAGGGCCTGTTTCAGGCCTCCGATCGACTGGCGGGCAAGCAGGCCAGATGCCCCCACTGCTCCGCCGCGATTTCGGTGCCGGCCGGCGCGACGCCGGAGACTCGACGAGCCACGTCCGCGGAGCGGCCCTCACGCCCTGCCCCTGCCGATCGAGCTTCGAGCGGCCAGGGGGCGGTCTGGTACGTGCAGACCTCCGACGGCTCGAAGCACGGG
The DNA here is from genome assembly GCA_043824335.1 of Planctomycetota bacterium. Classification (GTDB taxonomy): domain Bacteria; phylum Planctomycetota; class Planctomycetia; order Pirellulales; family Thermoguttaceae; genus JBDRTC01. The sequence continues at coordinate 1,062 of JBDRTC010001079.1, forward strand.
CCGATGACCCAGGCCGAGCTTGAACGCCTGGTCTCAACCGGACGCCTGGACGGCTTCTCCCGTTTGCGTCATCAGGCGTGGTCTGACTGGAAGTGGGCCGAAGACGTCTTCCCCCAGTTGAACCAGCTCGACCAGTCAGCTTCGACCGGTGACGACTCCCAGCCGGCCGTTGCCCTTGAGCCGTCGCCGGCAGGGCCTTCCGGCGAATCGACCGCGCCTGATGCTCGCGTGGTAGCGTGCCCCGATTGCGGCAACACCGTATCGAGACGGGCCAGCCAGTGTCCTCATTGCGGTTGCCCTGCGAAACCCGGACCAGGCCAACCCTCCGCGATCTCGGGGAGCCGGCGGCGTGTTGCGTGGATCGTCGGCTCGATGGCCGTTGTGCTCGTGATCGCCGTGGCGGGGCTTGGCGTCGGTTGGTGGGTGTGGGGGGAACGTCCGCGCGTGAGCCAGGATGAAAACGAAGCCCCGGCGCCGGCGGCAGAGACCGAACCGCCCGCTGTGCCTCCCCCCGTGCCGTCCGCCGAGATCGAGGCCGCCCTGCAGCAGGCGGCCGCAGAAGAAGCCAAGCGCCTCGACGCTGAGTTTCGCACGGCCCATTCGGCCAAGAAGTTGATCGAACAGACCCAGTTGAGCGCCGACCTGATCCAGGCCCTGGCTCAAGGCGATCTCGACGCCATTCCCGACACTCTCCCCGCGGAGCTTGCGCCGGAGAACTCGACTCCGTACCAGTCGCTCTACGACTCCCTGTACAACGAGTGCCTGGCGTACCTGCGGGCAAACGTTACACCGGAGGAGTTCACGGAACAGGCCGTAAGAGACGCCGTGCGCCGTTGGGGGGAGGAGAAGCGGGCGTTACTCGAACGGCAACTGACCGAGGAGTTGGAAAAACACCTTCTGCCAAGCGGGCAGCTCCGTTGACGTCGATCGGCATCGCCTCGGATTCTCGGCCTCACTCAAGCCCGAGGATCATCATCAGTTCCGGCAGGAGTTGCTTTGGTTTTCCGCCTGGTACAATCACCAGCGGCCACATACGACGTTGGGTGGCAGGACGCCCGATGAAGTCTACTTCCCACAGCGGCCGGCGAATCAAAGTCCTCGCTTCGAGACTCGTGCCCTCTGGCCGCGGTCTGCCCCGTGTGCCTTGCGTCAGGTGCTGGTCAAGGGACAGCCCGGAGTACGGATCGAGCTGGAGGTGAGCTACCAGCACAGCCGCAAGCATCTACTGGTCGCCACCATCCGGCGCGCGGCGTGAGCGGGATCTCCGGCGAGTCCCTCACTGAGCAGCACGCTGTCTCTCCGCGCCGATCCTCGCACAGGCTCCCTTCCGGGCTCCATCCGGGGCGTTGAGCCAGTGCTCCCGTGCGTCGATCCATCGAATTGGCATGCTGAGCCTGCTTCCCAGGGGTACCAATCACCCGGAATTCGACCGCCGAATCTGCCTGGACTAGCGCACCGCCTGTTGAACAATCAGCCGTACTCCGCCTTGGTTCAAGGCACGAACGACAATACGAATGGAGAGCCCAACCTCTGCATGACAGAGATCACCAGATATTCAACAAACTCCATTGGATCGATTATGACCTTAATTCTTCTGATGAGCCGGCCTTCCCCCACACCTCTTGACGAGTAACGGTCGCCTCTGGCGACTCAGTATTCGATCTCACAATCAGGAAGTGCCTTTTGTAGCTTTTTGACGCCATCTGGAGTTACTTGGGTGACTCTCAGGTCCAAATGCTTTAGGTTCGAGAGCTTTCGTAGATGGACAAGTCCAGCGTCAGTGACGTGCGTGCCTACCAGCTCTAACTCTGTGAGCTTAGTGAACCCTTTGAGGGATTCTAAGTCAGCGTCCGTGACCGGCGTGTCCAAGAAGTACAGATCTTTGAGGTTCGGCAGGTCCGTCAAGTGTTGGATGGTTTCGTGCGATCTATACCGAAGTAGGGCACCATCCACACTGAAGAAAAAATCGTAACCGAAAGCCTCCAGCAGCCATGCACGGACTCGTGGTTCTTGCAGTATTGCCAATAGGATGAAGTTGACCTCGTAATCATAGAAGACTTCTCCGCCTGACTCCTGAATTGCCTCCACCGCCTCTCTCTGTCTCCTCGCCCTCTCCATCTTCGTTGCAAACCAACTACACGCCAAACTAGAGAGGAGCATTAGAAGCAATAGTGTTCTAAGACTGAACTGAAGACGCCTTCGGCGTCGATGTTTTGGGCGTGGGGTGGTCATGCTACTTGTCTGGTGCAAACGGGTCCTCACCGGGCGAATTGGGGCCCTGACCGCCCCAGAACCGTGGTTTCCCCAAAAGCATGTCTCGGGAGACAAAGCCTTGCGTGTACTTGATCTTCCCATCCCACGACTCGACTGGGTCGAGGCCGCTGCCGATCGAGAAGTCCCGCATCATCTCGTCTAAAATGCCTTTCCCTTCATTCGTCGAGAAGTATAGCTCAACAAAGAAGCCGAAGGACCTCACCTCGGCCCAGCGAGAGGCAACGCTGCCGTAAAACACCCGAGCTTGTTTTAGACGAGGCCAAGGTGCGGCTTTCTTACGGACCTCATCGGCACGGAGCATTGCACCGAGGACAAACTCCTTGGGAAGCTGATGCTTTTGCAGCACTTCGGCGGCAGATCGACCGAAGTCCACCACCAACGTGGTCTCTGCATGGATGACTTTGGGCGGCTGGCTTGGATCTCTTCGTCTCGTGCTCTCGGCTCCTAATACCAGCCAGAGATCATGCCAGAGCCCTTTGGGCATTTGCAGAGCCTTCCGTTTCACCAGAAAGTGGCAATTGACACGATCGCTGTTGTCCCATTCCTTAAGTATCGTGAAGCCTTGCTTGAGCATTGACGCCCGGACCTCTGTCCACGGCCTACCTTCGCAGAGCGGTGCTACCTTATGGAAGGATGCATGCAGAAAGCGATGGTATGAGAGTCCGTCCGTGCGTAAAAGCTGTTGTAGTACCGAAGAGACTCTGTCGGGACCAGTCTTCCTGTCAGGAACAGGCTCGGCAGCCACACAGCAGAGCTTTGGCAAAGCGACGCTCAGCCCAAGAGTGAGAAGAATCCACCTTTGCTTGCTTGTATTCATCGACAAGGGCTCCTTTTCTCTCCAGACTTCGCAGTGCAGAAAAGTACCCACAAGTCTGCCCTGAGTTACACAGCGGATTCACGTTTGACGTATCGATAGCGGGCCACCACCGCCGTCCACAGAAACAGCTTCCTTAATCCAAACTGGAGGCTACGCTCTCTTTCGCTCATCCTTTCAGTATTCACATGTTCCGCCCTGCCGTCAACCTGAATGAAGAAGCCAAGAGGCTGTGTAAGAACACCAACACAGAAGGGGCCGTCTTGCGACGACCCCCAAGGGTACCCTAGAGTATTGACCTGGGGTTGTCCCGGCCACCCCTCCGTGCCAATAATGGGTGAGACAACTGCCTCCTGGTTTATTACAGTAGAGGGCAAGGAGGTAGAAGGATGGAGAGGACAAGGATGTTGGGAACAGAACAGGCGGTGGTGGGCGGGACGGAAGGAGGGCGTAGCCCGACTGGGTGCGTTAGGCATGGATGGATGACTGAGGGTGCAAGTCCCTTATGGAGCCTATTGGAGGTAA